>CBJLVJ010000273.1:0-5055 GCA_966426465.1 uncultured bacterium
GGCGAACGGGCTCGGCGATGCGCATCGGGCTACCCGTACGTGACCCGCCGCTCGACATAACGCAGCTGAATGATGGTCAGCACCAGCATCAACACGAACAGGGTGAGGGCGTAGACCGCGGCGGTGCCGGCGTGAAAACCGACGAACGCCTGGTTGTAGTACTCGTACAGCAGCGTGGTGGTGGCGATCACCGGACCGCCGGCGGTCATCACGTTGATGATGTCGAAGGCCTGGAACGACAGCAGGATGGTCGTGACCAGCAGAAAAAAGGTGATCGGCGCCAGGCCCGGCAGCGTGACGGCGCGGAAGCGGTCCCAGGCGTTGGCGCCATCCACGCGGGCCGCCTCGTACAGCTCCCTGGGAATGGACTGCAGCCCTGCCAGGAAGATGACGGCGGCGTAGCCGGCCGTCTTCCACACGTAGACGATGATGACCGCCGGCATGGCCCAGTGGACGTCGACGACCCAGCGTGGCGACGGCAGGCCCACCCAGCCAAGGGCGGTTTTGAGCATGCCCCAGTTCGGATCGAAGATGAAGTACCACACGATGGCGACCGCCGCGCCCGACAGGACGGTGGGGGTGAACAGGATGGTGCGCGCGCTGTCGCGGAAGCGCAGTCGCTGGTTGAGCAGCAGGGCCAGGCCGAGGCCGATGAGCAGCGTCAGCCCGACCGAGCCGATGGTGAATGTGGCCGTATTCAGGGCGATCTGCCAGAAGCGATTGCTGGCCAGCACCGAGACCCAGTTGTCGAGGCCAACGAAGCGTTTGACGGGCGAGATCATGTCCCACTCGCTGAAGCTGAGCGTGACGTTCTGGACCAGTGGCCAGTACGAGAAGATGCCTAGCAGCACCAGGTTGGGACCGACGAACGCGACGAAGATGAGCCACTCCCGCACCGGACGGCGCGGTCGCGGGTTGTGGACCTGGCGCGCGGCCAGTGATACGGAGCTCACGTCTGCGTGCGACCAGGATATGTGCCTTGTGCGCACGCCCGGGCGTTAACGGTCGAGGCGACCGCTCGCGGTGAAGGGGCGAATGCCGGTGTGCTCGGCGACCCACTCCAGCTCGTCCAGGGTGAACTGTTCGAAGGGAATGCCGTCGCGCATGTGGTTGCGCGCATGCTCATTTTCCAGGTCGCCCGGTGCGTAGACACGGTCGAAGCCTCGACGAGGGGGGTTGTGCTGGATGCGCTCGCGCAAGCCGCGCACCTCGGCCGTCAGTCGCTCCGGCTCGGTGAACTGGCGAATATCGTACGCGGCAAACCAGTGGTTGGTCGTGCCGTTCATCCGGGGGCGTTGATCGTCGAAGGCTGCGCCGGCCAGGAATGCGTTGATGGCCGCCAGCACGATGGACATGCCTGAGCCCTTGTAGTCGCCCACCGGCGCGAAGGTGCCGCCGTCGTTGGCGGCGACCGGATCCGTGGTTGGCTCGCCGTCGCGGTCGAGCGCCCAGCCGGTCGGAATCGGCTCGTGGCGGCGGCGGTAGATGTCGAGCCGGTTGCCGGCGACCACGCTCAGGGCGACGTCCAGGAACATGGACTCCGCCTCGGCCGCCGGCAGCTCTGCCCCGGGCTCGACCACGCGCGAGGGGACTGCCCAGGCCGGCGGGTTGTTGCCGACGATGCCCTGCTTACCGCCCCACGGCGCGACCCGCGCGGTCGCCGTGGTGAAGGCAAAGCCGATCATGTTCTGGCGCAGCGCCAGCCGCGCCCAGTAGCCCGACGCGCCGTAGTGGTTGCTGTCGCGGACGAACACCGTGCCAACGCCGTACTCACGAGCCAGCTCGATGGCGCGCTGCATGCCCACGTGACCCGCCACGTGCCCCAGACCGTTGTCGGCGGTGATGATGCGCGCGGCCTTGCCTCCGCCCACCTCGTGCATGTCGGGGCGGGCATTGATGCGGCCGTCGAGGAGCTGCGAGACGTAATTGCGCAGATTCTTCAGGCCATGCGTGACCGTGCCGTGCAGGTCCGCGTCGACCAGCGCCTCAGCCGCCCTGCGTGCGTCGGCCGTCGGCACGCCTGTCGCCGCGAACGCCTCCGCCGTGAAGTCCACCGCCTGATCCCAGCCAACCGTCGCCGCCGCGCGCACTTTCTCCATATGCGGCCAGTCTACGGAATGCCCGGTTTTGCGGGCGCGCGGGCCGAGTCGTGCAACATGTGAACGGTGCGCACGGTTGACGCGGGGAGGCAGGCGGGGGCGGGCGAGGTAGGCCGGCTGGCCAGCACGGCGCGGCGGCGCGGGTCGGCGCTGGCCGTGCCCAATTTCCGCACCTACTTCGTCAGCGCAGCGATCGCGCAGTGCGGCGGCTGGTTGTTGCGCACGACGCAGGCCTGGCTCGTCCTCGACCTGACCGGCTCGCCTGCGGCGCTGGCGCTGGTCACCATCGCGCAGGCGCTGCCAGTCACCATCCTGACGCTGTTCGCCGGGATCATGATCGACCGCACCCAATCGCGACGGCTGCTGGTGATCGTGCAGGTGATCTTCGGCGTCCAGTCCGCCATCCTGGCGATCCTGATCTTCACGCAGCAGGTTCAGTTCTGGCACATCATCGTGCTGGCGAGCGTGCTCGGCGTCGCCAGCGCGGTCGACTTTCCCACGCGCTCGGCCATTGTCAGCGAGCTGGTCGAGCCATCACTGGTGGGCAACGGCATCGCGCTCAACAGCGCGATGAACAGTGCGGCACGCATCGTCGGCCCGGGCCTGGGCGGGCTCATGCTCAGTGTCTGGGGCAGCGGCGTGTGCTTCGCGGTCACCGCGGCGGCCTACGGCGGGACGACGCTGGGTCTGTTGCTGCTGCGCGGTCACGAGTTCTATCCCAAGCGATTGGCGCGCAAGACGGCGGTGTTCAGGCAGCTCGCGGAAGGCCTGCGTTACTCGGTCAGTACGCCATCGCTGGCGGTCAACATGGTGCTGGCGGGCTTCTTCGGGACGTTTGCCTACAACTGGGCGCTGGTCCTGCCACTGCTGGCTCGCTTCGCGCTGGACAGTGGCGCCGAAGGTTTCGGGGCGCTCAACATGGCTATGGGCGCGGGCTCGACGATTGGCGCGTTCGCGTTGGCGACTCGCCTCAAGACGTCGATGCGGCTGCTGCTGATCTCGGCCGCGGCGTTTGCTGCCTCGATGCTGCTGCTCGCGCACGCTCCGAACTTGCCCGTCGCGCTGGCCATGCTGGTGATCACCGGGATGCTGAGCGTGTCTTTCAACGCCACTAACAACACGCTGCTGCAGATCGAGGCGCGTGAGGATGTCCGCGGCCGCGTGCTGTCCCTGTACATGTTCCTGATGATCGGCAGCACGCCCTTTGGCGGCGCGTTCACGGGTTTCATCGCCAACACCTTTGACGTGCGCCTGGCGCTGCAGATCAACGCGGGCGTGTGCCTGGTCGGGCTGGCGCTGGCGGCCCTGCTGCTCAGGCGGACCCGCGCTCGGGAGCCGAGGTAAGGAGCGGCTCAGGCGACACGTGCCAGCTTGCGAATGGCTTTGCGCCAGGTAGCGGGGTCGGCGCCGCCAGCCTCGCGCACTTCGCCGACGTACAGGTTGCCGTGCGCATCGACCGCGATGCCGTGCGGCGCGACCAGCTCGAGGCCGTCGGCCGGGTCATCACCCCAGCGCGTCAAGACGTTGCCCTGGAGGTCCAGGAGCGAGATGCGCGCCGGGCGGTCCTGGCCCCAGGGTGGCGACATGAACGGAAACAGCGCCGCGCGTTCGCCGAGCTCCGCCACGTAGACGGTACCGGCGTCGTCGACGCACAGGTCGTCGGGTCTCGCGAGGTCGCCCCACTCAGCCAGGTAGTTGCCGCTCAGGTCGAAGATCTGGATGCGATTGTTTTCGCGATCGCACACCAGCACGCGCTCGTCGGGCAGCACCAGCACGGAGTGTGGAATGTTGAAGGCGCCAGGCCTGTCGCCGGGCTCACCCCACGACGTGCGCAGCTCACCAGTCGGAGTGAAGTGGTGGATGCGCGCATTGCCGTAGCCGTCCGACGCAAACAGGTCGCCGTCCGCGGCCGAAACCATCTTGGTGGGCGCGTTGAACGGCCCGGCGGAGCGTACGATGGTGCGAAAGTCGGTGGTGTAACCGGTATCGGACGGACTTACCGGTCCGGCGATCGTCCGCACCAGCTCACCTTGCGGAGTGAAGACGCGCACCAGGTGGCCGCCGACGTCTACGCAGTACAACAGGTCGTCTACGCCCATGGCGATGGCGTGCGCGAACGTGATCAGGCCTTCGCCGAAGGAGCGCACGAAGGTTCCGTCAGGCTCGAGGACGATGACCGGGTGGTCTGAGCTGCGCGGACAGTTGCCGCGAGTGAGAAGGTACACACGATCGTCGGGCCCTACCGTGACGCCCGGTACATCGCACACGGTCCAGCCGGCCGGCAGCGTCGCCCAATCGTCAACCTCGCTGAACACGCGCTCGCCTGACCCACGCAGTTGTTCACCCACGGGTGGCGATACTATCGCGGTGTGGCCCGTGACGTCGCGTGACCCAGGCGCACCAGGCGTGAGCGCCAGGATGACGGGCGGCGACGCTCTGGCGCAGCAGCTGGCGCGCGAGGGTGTGCGCTACGTCTTCGGCGTGCCGGGCGTGCAGCTCGACTTCGCGGTCGATGGGCTGGCGAAGGTATCGGATCGCATCACCTATTGCAACACGCGCCACGAGCAATCCACGGCGTACATGGCCGACGGCTACGCACGCACCACCGGCCATGTGGGAGCCTGCATGGTGGTGCCAGGGCCGGGGCTGCTCAACGCCCTGGCAGGTGTGGCAACGGCCTACGCCTGCTCGTCGCGCGTGCTGTGCATCGCCGGGCAGATTCCCTCCAGCGCGATCGGGCGCGGGCTGGGCATGCTGCACGAAATTCCTGACCAGTCGCGGATCCTCGGCGCGCTGACCAAGTGGTCGCGCCGGGCATCGACGCCAACGGAGGTGCCAGGGCTGGTCCACCAGGCCATGCGCGAGCTACGGAGCGGACACCCACGGCCGGTGGGACTGGAAGTCCCGCCGGACGTGCTCCAGATGGAGGCCGAGGTGGCGCTGGTGGAACCGGTCG
>CBJLVJ010000274.1:0-5050 GCA_966426465.1 uncultured bacterium
AAGTTGGTGTAGCCAAAGACGTACTCCATCGCGCGCTCGGCCGGCACGCCGCTGGCGCGTTTGCCGATGACCAGCGCCACTTCGGCCTCGCCCTCGAAAATCGTTGCGGCAACATCTGGCAGCACCATCGTGTCGTCCGGGCCGATGATCGCGCTGGGCGACTTCATGAAGGCGTTGATTGGCGCTGGCTCGGACCGCGTGCCGTCCTCCATGTAATTGACCGCCATGCACACGATGTTGGCCGGATGCGGCAGCGGCGGCCGCAGCCGAACACTCTCGATGGGCCGTCCCTGGCCCCGCGCGGCGGCCTGCTCGAGCGGCTGCCGGTATTCTTCGAAGCGCTCGATCACGCCGCGGATCAGCTGCTGCGGGTCCACGTGGGGGACGTCTTTGACGACCTCGGTCACGTCCACCACCGCGTCACCGTTCAGCACGCCCAGACGGAAATCGTCGAAGAACAACAGCTTCATACAGTCCTCCCAGGCACGTGTCTAATTGAACTCGGGCCCGCGATCGCGCGTGCGTTTGAGCTCGTAGAAGCCGTCGGTCCCGGACACCAGTACGACTCCGTCCCACAGGCGAGCGGCCGCTTCGCCTCTGGGCATGGGCGTCACCACCGGGCCAAAGAAGGAGCTGCCGTTGACGCTGATGATCGGCGTGCCGACCTCCAGGCCGACACGCTCGATGCCGTCCCGGTGGCTGGCACGCAGCGCAGCGTCGTAGTCGGTCGAGGTCATGGCATCCGCCAGATCGAGCGGCAGCTCGCAGGCCTGCAGCGCTGCTTCCACGCTCGAGCGCTCGATCGGCGCTTGCTGCAGGTGGAACTGCTGGCCGAGGGCGGTGTACAGCGGCAGCAGCACCTGGTCACCGTAGCGCTGCTGCGCGGCTAACAGCACGCGCACGGGCCCCCACGCCGCTTCCAGCCGCTTACGGTAGTCGTCCGAGAGGTCGCGTCCCTCGTTGAGGACGGCCAGGCTCATGACGTGCCAGCGCACGTTGAGGTCGCGCATCGGAGCGACCTCGAGCACCCAGCGCGAGGTGATCCAGGCCCACGGGCAGATCGGGTCGAACCAGAAGTCCACGTTCATACCTACACCGTACTCCGGCGGCGACCCGCTGTGGCGCTACGCTGTGTGCATGAGGAGGCACGTGCTGAGCGTGGCGTGCGCGCTGGCGGCAGCGGCAACGTCGGCCAGCGCTCAGGTGCTGCCCGCGCCTGCGCTGGGCGGCCCCGTAGCAGCCTTCGAGCAGGTTCTGGGCGGGCCGAACGACGCGACCATCGGACCGCTGCTGCACTACCAGCGCTGCGCCGGGACCAGCACGGACCAGTTCGTGCTGCTGGCCCCGAACGACCAGGTCTGGACGATCCAGCGCGCCTGGTGCGGAGTCACGACGCTCGCGCCTGCCGAGCGTCTCGCCGATGCCGCCCAGTTCCTGCCACCCGATGCCGTTCCTGGCGCGCCATTTACGACCGACCTGGGTGAGCCCGGGCAGACGTACGTGAGCCCGAGCCTGGGGGCGAGCCTAGCGCCGAGCCTGTTCCACGATTGCGCTGGCCAGACGGTGCCGCCGGGAACGTTGTTCATCGTCGCCGACACGTTCGGCGGCTGGTACATGGGCCCTGGCACGTGCCCAGGCGGCTAGTCCAGGCGCCAGGAACACGAGCGGCGCGACGCCGTAGACGACCATGACCCAGGCCGGCGTGCTGTCCCGCAGGTAGTAGCTCAGGTACAGCGCGGGTAGCGCCAGGACACTGTAGGCCAGCGTGACGCGGGTCAGCCGCGAACGCCAGCCGAGCGCCGCCGCAACGGCCACCGGCAAGCAGAAGTACCAGGTCTGTACCGATGTCGAGACGGCCACGATGTAGATCAGCGACGAGCGCGTCAGCGCCACTGCCACCGCGCCAGGGCTGGCCAGGGCCCACACGCGGCGCGCCTCCCACACCAGGTAGGCCACAAACGCGCTTACGATGAGCAGGCGCTCCAGCGCGCGCGCCAGCTCGACAGAAGCCGAGACGCTTTTTGCAAGCGCGAGTGCCACGCCATCTGGCAGCGCATTGACGTAACCAACGCCGGCGGTCTCGTTCAGCAGCGGCGCGATCGAGTCAGGCAATTCGAGCCAGGGCGCGGCCACGCCCGCCAGCAGCGTGAGACTCACCAGCCCCAGGCAGCCCAGCGTCAGGAGCCGGCGAGCACCGCTGGCTGGACGAGCGATCATCGCCAGCGCCATCCAGGCGAGTCCGATGCCTGACAGGTACTTGACCAGCGCACCCAGCGTCAGGCTGGCGCTGGCCAGCAAACCCGCGCTCGACTTCCTCAGGAGCAGCAGCGCCAGCAAGGTGAAGGTGACCATCAACACGTCGTTGTGCGCGTTCGCGCTGACCTCGAGGAGCACCAGCGGGTTCCAGGCGAGTGCGGCCAGGGCCACCCGCCGGTCACGCTGGCTCAGCGGCGTAAGCCGTCCCAGCAGCATCCAGAGCAGCGCCAGGTTGATCGCGAGCAGCACGTTGGCGAGCACTCGAAACGCCATCGCCTGGTCGGCGATCGACTGCTCGCCCGTCAGCCGCGCCATGGCCCACTGCACGTCGACCCACAGCGGGCCGTAAGGACTGGTGTATGTTCGCCAGACCTCCGCCACCCACGGCACGACGGCGTCCCGCGGAATCACGCTCGGTGGCCAGATGTATGGGTTCAGGTCGTACACAGCGGCAAGGCGGCCATAGGCCACGTAGCTGAAGACGTCCTGCGACAACAGACCTGGCAAGAAGGCCAGCGTGACCTGGAACACGAGTGCGCCGCCGACAACCAGCCAGGCGGCGGCACGGACCTCGCCCACGCCGCGCCCGAGCAGCACCAGCCCGCCAACGTAGCCAAGAGCCAGCCAGAGCATGACCGCCGCGAGCGCCAGGGCTGGCGCGGCATACACGCTGCTTCCGAGTGGCTCCGTCAGCGGTGCGTCCGGTAAGCCTGGCAGAACCCTGCGCGCGTTCAGCACCGTTGCCTCGAACAACTGCCTGGCGGCGGGGTGCGTGTCGAGGAAGGCCGCCGTGAACAGCGGGCTGTGTGATAGCGCGCCGCTGAGCGACCAGAGCGCCAACCAGCCGAGCTCGATGAGTGCTCCGCACAGACCGAGAGCAAGCAGACGCACGCTAGGTGCAACGGTACAGGGACGCGGCGGCAACCGTCAGTCCCGGTACTCTTCTCATATCTCAGGAATTTCTTTGAGGTTCGTCCCGGGTGTGGCCGCGGCTGTGGGGCTGACCATGGCCGGCTGCGCACCATCCCTTGCGGTGCCACCGGAGCTGGTCGCGGCATCACCGATCGCCGGTGCGCGCCTGCCGGTCGGCCGCCAGACCTTCGAGCTCAGCTTCAATCGACGCCTGTCAGCCGAGGCTACCTGGGCCGCCATCTGGCGCGACAACGACGGCGCCTCAGTCCCGATCGATATGACGATCGACCCGGAGCACGCCAGCCACCTGACCGTGCGACTGCTCCAGGCCGCGCCGGGTGTCTACCACCTGCACTGGCACGCGGTCAGCGCGCGCACCGCGGCGGCGTCGGATGGTGAGCATGACTTCAGCTTGCAGGATGAATCCACCGCGCCGCCGCGGCTGGAGCTCTCGCGCGCAACGGCTGACAGCGGGCAACCGATAACGATCGCGGGTAAGGGGTTTGGCAAGAAATGTCTTGTGACACTCACCATCGGCGACGATCAGCAAACGCTGGCGACGATTGAAACGGATGCGCACGGTGCGTTCGAGACCGAGACGCGCATTCCGGATGGCGTCCCGTTCGGCATGCAGCCGTTGCTGGCTGAGGACACCCGTGGCGGCAAGGCCGCGGCCGCGCTGCAGCTCAAGTGGGGCGGCTGGCCTCCGTTGGTCTCGTTTACGCGTGGCCAGCCAGGGCCGCGCACTGACGAGGTCACCTTTGCGCTCAACCTGCGCAATCGGTCCGACTACGTACTCGAACACGTGCGAGTCGTGCTGACCGATCCGCCCGGGGCGACCTTTGTCAACGCCAGGCCCGTCGCCGAGCGTCAGGCTGGCGCCACAGTGTGGACCCTGGGGACACTCGACCGCGGGATGGCTGGCCCGTTTCGCGCCACATATCGGGCGCGATCGAGCGTCGTGGGCCACACGTGGGTCGAATTCCGCCATCGCCACGCCCTTGGCTGCACAGAGGACGATTGTTCGCCGGCGTTCATCAGCGAGTCGGCCTCCGAGTCCGAGCCGATCGCGCCGGCGGACGCCAATGGCACGCGAGGTGCTTCGCTCAACGGCGATGGCACGCGCCAGCGAAATCTTTGACCTGACCAGGCGCCTGGCCGCATCGGCGAGAACCGACGACGTCACTGGCCTGGCGGCCGAGATCGCCTACCGCTCCTTCCTCGAGCTGTTCCCCTTCTTCGTGTTTCTGGCGACTATTGGCTCGGCGCTGGAGCGCGCATTCGGCGTGCAGAACCCCGCCCGTCAAATGCTCGACCTGCTCACCAACAGCATGCCGCAGGGCGCCGCCGACCCCATTCGGCAACAGCTCGAGAGCGTGCTGGGCAGCCAGCAGGGCATTGTCGGCTTGCCCATGCTCGGCGTGCTGTGGCTCGCGGCGGGCAGCGGCGCCACGCTGCTCAAGGCGATGAACAGGATCTACGAGATCGAGGAGACCCGTCCGTTCTGGGAACGCTACCTGGTTGGGCTGTGGTTGACGTTACTTGGAGGGGCCGTCCTGGCCGTGGTCATTCTGCTGATGAGCGTGGGCCAGCTGCTCGGGCAACAGGCCGGTGGTGATGACGCGCCCGGCTGGTTCTGGCCCGTCGCGAGCTTCGTGCGCTGGCCCCTGCTGGTCATGATTCTGGTCGTCGAAGCCGGCGTGGTGTACCGCGTCGCGCCGAACAGCAAGCCAGGCTGGCGGTTCATCACGCCGGGCGCTGTGCTCTTTGCGCTCGGCTGGTTGCTGGCCAGTGCCCTGTTCGTGTTCTACGTCGATAAGGCCGGTGGTTACGCGGGCACGTACGGTGTGCTGGGCGGCGTGGTTGTGCTGCTCTTGTGGCT
>CBJLVJ010000275.1:0-5045 GCA_966426465.1 uncultured bacterium
CAGAGCCAGGTTGACAACCAGTGGAGAGCGACATCGCCAAGCCAGGCTACGGCATCCCTCAAACGGACGGCAACCGTTTGCAACAAGGTCCGACCGCACAAACCCCTCTACGCCGGCGCCCTCGCGCCAGATCATTTTTTGCTGCCGCTCCTCCCACCGCGGTGCCGCATCCGCTTACGCGATGGGTCCCCGGGGAGGAACCCTCTGGGGAAGAACCCTCTGAGCATGAACCCCCTGCTGGGGGAAGAACCCTCGGGGGGGCCTCTGGGGAAAGAACCCTCCGGGAACCTTCTGGGTCCCTCCGGGCAAGAACCCTCCGCGGAAGGACCCTCTGCGTCCCTCTGGGGAAGAAGCTTCTGGGCCCCTCCGGGGAAGAGCCTTCTGGGTCCCGCTGGGGAAGAACCCTCGGGGTCCCGCTGGGGAAGAACCCTCGGGGTCCCCTCCGGGGGAGAACAAGCTCGGGGGGTCCCCTCCGGGGAAGAATCGCTAAGCGAAGCATTAGACTGTCGCACCTGCCGCCATGCGGTTCGTGCTGAGCTTCCTCGCCATCGGGGTCTTCCTGGCCGCGCTCGCCTTTGCCGGCGTCATGGGCCTGTACGCGTACTACGCGCGCGACCTGCCAGATCCCGGCGCCCTGTCGCGCCGCCAGCTGTTCCAGACCGCGCACGTGCTCGATCGCAACGGCAAGCTCCTCCAGGAGCTGAACGACCCGCAGGGTGGCCGCCGCACGCTGGTGCCCCTCTCGGATATCCCGATGGTGGCGCGCGACGCGACGATCGCCGCCGAAGACGCGTCGTTCTACGACAACCCGGGCTTCGACGTGCGCGCCGTCGTGCGCGCCACGTACCAGTGGATACGCACCGGCGCGCCCCAGAGCGGCGCCTCCACGATCACCCAGCAGCTGGTCAAAAACACGCTGCTCGGCCCCGAGCAGACCGCCGAACGCAAGATCAAAGAAGCCTTCCTGGCGATGGAGCTGACCCGCCGCTACAGCAAGGACCAGATCCTGGAGATGTACATGAACGAGATCTCGTACGGCAATCGCGCCTACGGGATCGAGGCGGCGGCCGAGACGTACTTCGGCAAACCCGCTCGCGAGCTGACCCTGGCCGAGGCCTCCCTCCTGGCCGGCCTGCCGCAGGCGCCCTCCTATTACGACCCATATACCAACATGCCCGCCGCCAGGGACCGCCAGAGCTACGTGCTGGATCAGATGGTGCGCACCGGCGCCATCACCGCCGCGCAGCGCCAGAGCGCCGCGTCCGCGTCAATCAAGCTGATCCCCACCAGCCAGCTAGGTCCTCAGGAGGCGCCCCATTTCGTCACCTACGTGCGCCAGATGGTCGAGCAGCAGTTCGGCACGGAGTCCCTGTTCCGCGAAGGGCTGCAGATCACCACCAGCCTCGACCTCGACCTGCAGCACCTGGCCGAGAAGTCAGCCACCGATCACATCGCCGCGATTCGCCAGCGGAATGCGACCAACGCGGCGCTGGTGGCGATCCAGCCGAGCAGCGGACAGGTGCTGGCGATGCTCGGCTCGGTCGATTTCAACGACCCGAAAATCAGCGGCCAGGTGAACGTGGCGTTGTCGCTGCGCCAGCCCGGCTCGACGCTGAAGCCGTTCACGTACGTAACGGCGTTCGGCAAGGGCTGGAACCCGGCGACGATGCTGTGGGATATCCCGACCACCTTCCCGGGCGGCTACAAGCCGAACGACTTCGACAACCGCTTCCCCGGGCCACTGGCCGTGCGCGATGCGCTGGCCCAGTCCCGCAACATCCCGGCCGTCGAAGCGCTCCAGTTCGTCACCGTGCCCGAGATGCTGGCCACCGCGCATCGCTTCGGCATCGAGGACCTGCGCCAGCCGGACCGCTACGGTCTGTCGGTCACGCTCGGCGGCGGCGAGGTCAAGTTGCTGGACCTGACCTACGCCTACTCGGTCTTCGCCAACGGCGGTAACCAGGTCGGCGCCGAGGTACCAGCCGACCGCCGCGAGCAGGGCTTCCGCCAGGTCGAGCCGGTCTCCATCCTGAAGGTGACCAACTCCAGTGGCAAGGTGCTGTATGAGTACAGTCCCGCCACAGCGCAGGTCGAGGACCCGCGCCTGGTGTATCAGCTCACGTCGATCCTGTCCGACGACAAGGCGCGCCAGCCGACGTACGGCGCCAACAGTCCGCTCGTCCTGCCGAACCGACCGGCCGCCGTCAAGACCGGCACCACCGACGAGTACCGCGATTCATGGGTCGTCGGCTATACGCCGGACCTGGTCACCGGCGTGTGGGTGGGCAACACCGACAACACGCCGATGAAGGATGTGCAGGGCGTCGCTGGCGCCGGCCAGATCTGGCACGACTTCATGGCCGGTGCGCTCGCCGGCACACCCGCGAGCCCGTTCAAGGCGCCGCAAGGCGTGCAGCAGGCCGAGGTGTGCGCGCTGTCCGGCATGCTGCCGACCACCGACTGCCGCGAGAACACGCTGCCGGTTCACGGCATCCGCCAGGACTGGTTCGTGCCGGGCATCAATATGCCCAACAAGCCCGACGACTGGCACCAGCAGGTCGAGGTGTGCAAGGTCAACGGCAAGCGCAGCACGCCGCTGGTGCCTGACAACGCGCGTGACAGGGTCGTGTTCGTGACGCTGCCTGAGATCGCCCGGGTCTGGGGCGTGGCGCACGGCTATCCGCCGCCGCCGTCCGAGGATTGCAGTGACGTGTACCAGGGCGAGCGCATCGCCCAGATCGTCGCGCCAACGCCGACCGATCGCATCACCGTGGGGCAGACGCTGCAGATCGTCGGCTCGGCGTACGTCGACGACTTCTCCACCTATACGCTCGACGTCGGCGGCGGCGACAACCCGACGGCGTGGACCGCGATCACCGATAAGCGCGCGCAGGCCGTCGATCGGGCGCTGCTCGGCGTGTGGGACACCACCGGGCTCCAGCCCGGCCGGTATCGGCTCCGCCTGCGTGCGTTCGACAGCTTTCAGAACGCGCAGGAGTCGGCGCCGCTGATCGTGACGCTCAGCCCACCCGCCACGCCGACGCCGCAGCCGACCGCCACGCTCGCCGCCAGCCCGACACCGGCCGCTAGCCGCACCGCCACGCCCAGCCCGACGCCACGGCCCGCGACGACGGCGCAGCCCACCCGTCCGCCGGCCCCGCCGACGCCACGCCCCACCCCGCGGCCCTGAAGCCCCGCGGCTCTAAGCACTGCGGCCCTAGTGGCTGCTCGGGACGACGGCCTCGAAGGCGAGCTCGCCGCGCTGGCGGCGGTTGAAGAACTGGTACAGCAGGACCAGGTCGATGGCCGCCGCGGTGGCCAGCACCACGTACGCGCTCGGGTCGCCCAGGATGCCCAGGTCGAGCAGCGTGCGTGAAAAGCCGAAGCCGACCACCCACGCGTCGAAGCTCATGCAGATGCGGCGGAACGTTTCCGCCGCCAGGCGTCGGATCAGGAAGGCGCCCAGCGGCACCCCGACGATCACGCTCGGCGCGATGAGCCCGACCAGCGAGCCCGTCTGGAGCGAGTACAGCCCCAGGAAGGCGTAGGCGATGGCCGTGAGTGTCGACTCGGCGATGCGGATGAGTGCCAGGCTGGCGCGGAAATCCTCGCGCACGAAGCCCTGGTTATTGAGCATCAGCGCCAGTGGCGGTCCGGAAATGGTGGTCACTGAGTACAGCACGCCGATGCCCGTGCCCAGCGGTGCGCCGACCGCGCGCTCGGCGTGGATGTAGCGTCGGAACCCGGCCGCTTGCAGCAGGATCAGCGGCAGCAGCACGGCGTAGGTCAACAGTTTCGCCGTGCCGGCGTTGACCGCCGACAGCAGGAAGCTGCCGATGAGCACGCCCGGCGCCAGCCCAGCCAGGATGGGCAGCGTGCGCCTCCAGATGCGCGGTACGCTGCGCCGATTGATGAACAGGGCGTAGCTGTTGACGACGACTTCGATCAGGACCAGCGCCGGGTTGAGGACGCGGTTGGCGTAGACGAGCACGGCGATGGGCACGGTAAGGGACGAGAAGCCGTAGCCGAGCGCGCCGTTGACGGTGGCGGCAAACAGGGTGATGCCGATGAGCAGCAGGGCGTCTGCATCAAGCGGCATGGTGGGACTCCGGGCGAGCGTGCACGCACCTATAGTCGATGAACTCTACCCAGGAAGTCAACTATATGCCTGTTGGGGCCGCCGCCCGCGTACCATTACTTCTCGGCTGCTCCGCGGGTGGGCTACGCTGAACAGTCGGTATGGCCGTGCCCGTCCTGGGATCGGAGGAGGCTGAGCGGTGGCAGACGCGCTGACCGTTGCTGCCAGCCGCGTTCGCAACTGGCGCTCCGTGCCGGCTCTGCTGGAGCGCCAGGGCGTGCTCGGCGTGCTCCTGGTCAGCGGCGCCATCCTGTACATGCTGGCGCTCGTCGGTTATCCGTTCGCGCTGGCCCTGTACTTGAGCGTGAGCGACGCCAACGTGGCCACTTCTGGTCTCGGTCACTTCGTTGGCGCGGACAACTTCGTCAGCTTGTTCCAGTCGTCCGTCTTTCTCACGGCGCTGCGCAACACGGTCTTCTTCGTCCTGGTCGCCGCGGTGTTCAAGAGTTTGCTCGGGACAACGCTGGCGTTTCTGCTCGCCGAAAACTTGCCCGGTACGCGCATTTTTCGGCTCATCATCCTGTTGCCCTGGACCATCCCGATTGCGTTGAGCTCGATCACCTGGAAATGGATGTTCGACTCCCAGTACAGCATCATCAACTGGATCGGAACCCACCTGGGCATCCTGCATAGCAACCCGATCTGGCTTGGTGATCCGAACTTGGCGGCGGCCTCGATCATCATGGTCAACATCTGGCGCGGATTCCCATTCGCGGCCATCATCTTGCTCGCCGGATTGACGTCCGTTCCGCAAGACATCCTGGATGCCGCCAAAGTGGACGGCGCCAACGGACTGGTCCGCTTCCGCAAGGTCATCGTGCCGATGATCGCGCCTATTCTGTTCATCGGCGGCCTGTACGACCTGGTTTTCTCACTGACCGACATGACCGTGGTCAATCTGCTCACG
>CBJLVJ010000276.1:0-5036 GCA_966426465.1 uncultured bacterium
CCGATGACGCTCGTCTTCGAGCCGCTCGAGCTGCTTGTCCTGGCGCCGAGTACGGCCATCTTTGCCTACATCTTGCGGGACGGTGAATCGCACTGGCTGGAGGGTGTCCTGCTGCTGGCGCTGTACCTGATGACGGCCACGGTGTTCTTCCTCGATCCGGTCGCGGCGTAAGCCTTGGAAGACGAGCGAGCCCGGATGTAGGACAATGCGCTCTGCCGTGCCACGTCACTTGTTCCGATATCTGCCGAGGATCATCTGCAGCGTCGCGTTGCTGGCGTGTGTGCTGGCGCCCGCCGCGCGCGCGCAGGACTCAACCGGGCTTGACAGCATCCAGGCCACCTACCACGACATGCTCGACCTGTTCTATCGGCCAGTCGACCCGAATACGCTGCTGCAGGCGGGGTGGACCACGCTCAGCGCGGATGCCGTGCGGCGCGGTGGATCTGCACCGGGCGCGCTGCCGGAGCTGCCAACCGACCCGGAGGCGGCGTTCGTCACGTTCGCCGGTGCCTATGCGAATTACGTGGCCAGCCTGCCGCCGTCGTACACGCCGGCCATGGCCGCGGCGGCCGTCGAAACGGGCATGGCCGACAGCGTGCACGAGCAGCACACGCACTATCTGCCCGCGAGCATCATGCAGCGCTTCCTGGCGACTGTCGGGGGCGGCGACCAGTCGATTGGCCTGGGGGTGCGGCTCGGCGGTAATCCGGCCGGCCTGATCACCGATGTCGCGCCCGACAGTCCAGCGGCGATGGCGGGCTTGCAGCCAGGCGATGTCATCGTCGCGGTGGACGGCAAAGATGTTTCCAGGAGTGACACGCCAACGCTCGCCAGCGCGCTGGTCGGAAGCCAGGGCTCGAGTGTGACGCTGACCATCGACCGCGGTGACGGCACCACAACCGCCACCGTCACCCGAGGGCCGTATTACTTCCCACCGCTGGAGTCCTCGGTGCTGCCAGGCGGAGTCGGCTATCTCCGGCTGAGCGATTTCGTGATCTCCGGTACGCGCCTGCCGAACGGCGCCGAGGTCCTCTCCGACCTCGACCGGCGACTGGACGATCTGGATGCGCAGGGCGCGCAGGCGCTGATCCTGGATCTGCGCAACAACGGCGGTGGCAGCGTGCAGACGGCCGACGAGGTCCTCGGGCGTTTTCTGCCGGACACGGTGCGGTCGGTGCGTGAGTACGACGAACGCGGCCACGAGACGTTCGAGCTGGCCTCCGGTCGGCTGCACGCTCGACAAGTGCCTATGGCCGTGCTGGTCAACGCAGGTTCGGCTTCCGCTTCCGAAGTCACCGCCGCGGCGCTGCGCGACGCGCACCGCGCCATCCTGGTGGGTCAGAAGACGGCTGGCGCGGTGGCTTCATCGGAGCTCTTGCCGCTGCCTGGCGGTGGTGGGCTGCAGGTGGCTGTTGCCGCCGCCACCGCGCCGGATTCGAGCACCGACCTGGACGGCGTCGGCATCACCCCGGACGTGGCCGCCGCCGCGCCGCGAACCCTGGCCGATTACCGAAATGGGCGCGATCCCCAGCTCGATGCAGCTATTGCCGCGCTGGCCAACGCACCCGCCCCACCACCGGACGCGCCCGCCGCACAGGCTGTCACACCCGCCGATCTTGACGCACTGCTCGAGGCCGCCCTGCCAATGGCCGGTGAGCTGCCCAGCAACGACCGCCTGAAGACGAGCGCACGCTGGCAGCGGCTGGACTATCTGCACCCCAACGAGGTCATCGACCAGAACGGCGGTTCGCCAGATCCGCTCGGTCTGCAGCAGGCGATGCGCTCGCGCGGGTATCAGGGGACGACCATGGCGAGCTATGGCGCCGCCCCGGGCGACCTGCCCGCGGTCAGCGTCAACGCCGACCTGTACGCCGGCGCCGACGGCGCTCACGAAGCCATGATCAACAACGATGCCACCGAGCTGCTGGAGCCGCTCGACCCGCCCGTGCTCGCCGGCGAAGAAGTCACGGCGTATCGCGGGAGCTGGCTCGCGACGGGATCCACCCTGGTCAGCTGGCGACACGGGCGGGTGGTGTTCACCGTTACCTACTCCGACGTGCCTGGCTTCGACCGACTCGATACCGTGGCGGCAATCGTGCGGCTGGTCGACGCGCGAGCCCAGCAGCTGTCCGTGCGCTAGGTCCCGTGCGCGCCACGGCATTCCTGGCGGCACTCGCCGCGCTATGGCTGGCGATCGTGCCGCCCGCACACGCCGAGCGCGACCCGCGCGCGGCGGACTGGCTGCGCACGGTGCGCGATTCGGGTCTGTGGTCCGGGCCGTCGGACCCGGCGGTTCAGTTCACGACGCTTCCGCTGGGGTCCTTCCTCCAACCGCGAGCTGGCAGCGATGGCGGTCGCCTGCTGGTGTACTACCCGGGCGACGGCGCGGCTCGCCAGGCTGGGGTGGCCTGGATCGCTGCGCAAGACGTGGCGCCCAGCGGACCGCCGCCCTGGATCGTCACCTCTGAGCTGGATGGCGACCAGGCCCCGGCCGTCAGCGCAGCGCGGCCACGACGCGTCAGTCCGAATGCGCCGCCGAGTGTGTCAGCCCCTGAGCTGGCCGTGGTCGATGACACCACTGGCCTGCTGCTGTACGGGCTGGCAGCGCACGCCCACGAGGCGCCGGCCAGTACGACCAAGATCGCAACGGCGATCGTCACGTTGGAGCACGTCCAATCCCTGGAGGCGCCGGTGCGCATTACCGTCGACGGCCTTGCCATGGCGGCGGCCGACGGCTCCTCGATCATGGGCCTGTCGCCGGGTCAGCGCTTGAGCGAACGCACGCTGCTCTATGGCCTGCTGCTGCCGAGTGGAAACGACGCCGCCGAGCAGCTGGCCCGAAGCGTGGCCGAGTCGCGCGACCAGTTCGTTGGCTGGATGAACGCGCTCGCCTCAGACGAGCTCGGGCTGGCCGACACGCACTTCGTGAACCCCAGCGGGCTTGACGCCGACGAGCATTACTCGAGCGCTTATGACCTGGCGCAGCTCGCGCGGCGGGCCATGCGCGAGGACGTTTTTCGCGAGATTGTGGCCACTCCCGAGGTCAGGTCCGAGGGCCTCGTGCTGGTTGGGCACAACCCGCTAATCGGCGTCTACCCGGGCGCGGATGGGGTCAAGACAGGCTCGACCGATGCCGCCGGGCACGCGCTCGTCGGCTCGGCCGTGCATGACGGCCATCGCCTGTACGTGGTCATCCTGCACAGCGACGACCTGCTCGGCGACGCGAGCGCCCTCTTCGACTGGGCGTTCGACTCGTTCGCCTGGTAACGCTTCGGGCTTTGCCTGGCTCAGCGGTCGCCCTGGCAGGTTTCCCGGTGGGTGCCCTCCGGGGAGCACTGCGCAAGGGCGCCCATCGGATCCCATGGCGGCAGGACGACGGGCTCCAGGTCGAGCGCGGGCTGGAGGTGGTCGGGCAGGTACTCGCGACGGGCGGCGATTTCGAACATGTACTCGTCGAACCACGAGTCGTTCATCGTGAAGAAGCCCTTCTGGCCAGGCTCGGAGCCCCACGAGTTTTCGACCCGCCAGCGGCGTGGCGAACCGTCCAGCAGATCCACGCCGGTGAACAACATGGCGTGGGTCATGCGCGTTTCGCCGTACTCCAGTCGTGACGCCTTGTCCATGTCGAAGCGTGTGCCGTAGACGGCGTCCAGGTCGTACAGATCGCGATCCATCAGGCCCATGTCGCGCCGCATCTGCTTGCCCACGTCGCACCCGAACCACACCGGCTCGCCAGCCTCGAGCGTCCGCTGAGCAATCCGCTTCATCAGCGGCATCTCGATGTTGAGGTAGATCACGCGCTGTCCACCGACCACGTTGCCCAGGTACTGGACCGTGTAGGTCCGGCCATAGGGGTTGCCAGGCCGCGGATCGTGCACCAGGCACACGTAGTCGTCCAGCGGCAGGTCGACAAATCGCGCGGCAAACGCCTGTGGCGTCATGCGCTCGATGCGGTGGAACTCACCGGACGAGTCGCGCCATTGCCACGCGAACTCCTCGGGCGGAGTGCCCAGGTGAATGCTGAGCATGCGGTGCACGACCGTCAGGTAGTCCTGTTTAAGGTTGCGCAGATCGTCGCGGCTGGCGCCGCGCGCGTGCATGTCCCGCAAACGCTGCGCCCCTTCCCGCAGCTTGCCGCGCAGGACAGCGTTCATGCGCCTGGAGCCCGACGAGCTATTCGTCTCGGGCATGAATGCCTTGGGCACCAGGCCGTGCTTGCGCACCAGGTTCACGAACATGTTCCACTGGCCGCCGTCTGACACCGGCTGGTCGAGCAAGAAGGCGACGGCGCGGTCGTCCACGTCGCTCGCCGCCGACTCCAGGATGGCTTCCAGGAAGTAGTTGGCGCGCTCCATCTTGTCCCAGAACATGACGTAGTTCTGGCTGAACTCGAACTCTTTGACGCCCAGCACACGGCGAGCGGCAAAGCGCAGCAGGTTGAGACCGGCGAATAGCCAGCAGCGGCCGGTCTGCTTCTGGTCCGTGACTCCCCAATCGTCCAGCGACACCGAAAAGGTGTGATCGTCCGTGAACGCCACGCGGTGGTTCAGGGCGACGTCGTCCAGGTTGTTGCGCGTGACGGCATTCTGCGCCAATCGGTAAGCCGGGTTTGACGAGAATGCGGTCTGCCAACCGCGCAGGGCGGCTAGCTCCAGCGCGCCGGCAGGGTCGCCGTCGCGCAGCGCGGGTCGCGTCGGGATGAGTTGAGTCACCCCGCGGATGATAGTCCGGCGAAGCCGGGCGGGCTCAGACCGCGGCTACGTCGCGGGCCACATGTGCGCCGCAGTTGCCGCAGAACCGATCGCCGCTGGGCACGCCTGTGTGACAGTTCGGGCAGGGCTGGCTGCCTGGCTGCGCGTGCGCCTCGGCACTTCCTGCAGGCTCATCATTGTTGACGGCCTTTTTGAAGTCACGCACGCTGTCGCCGACGGCCTTGCCTAGCATCGGCAGTTTTCCAGGTCCAAAGATCACCAGCACGATCACCACGATGACGATCAGGTGCCACGGCTGCAGAACGCCTACGCCCATTGTTCGCT
>CBJLVJ010000277.1:0-5026 GCA_966426465.1 uncultured bacterium
ATGACCACCGCACACAATGGACACGAGCGCGAGGTCGTCGTGCTGAGTGGCGTACGTACGGCCGTGGGTAAGTACGGTGGTAGTCTGAAGGACTTCCCGCCGACAAAACTTGGCGCGATGGTCGTTCGCGAAGCCGTCAGCCGCGCGGGCATCGAACCAGCCGAGGTCGGCCATGTCGTCTTCGGCAACGTCATTCATACCGACAAGCGCGACATGTACCTGAGCCGTGTCGCGGCCGTCGAGGGCGGGCTGCCCGTCGAAACGCCGGCGCTGACGCTGAATCGGCTGTGCGGCAGCGGCCTGCAGGCGATTGTCTCGGCTGCCCAGGCAATCAAGCTCGGCGACGCGAACGCGGCGGTTGCCGGCGGCGCGGAATCCATGAGCCGGGGCCAGTACTGGCTGCCGAGCATGCGCTGGGGCCAACGCATGAACGATGGCGCCGTGGTGGACGCTATGGTCGGTGCGCTGACGGATCCGTTCGACGATTGCCATATGGGCGTGACCGCCGAAAACGTGGCGGAGAAATGGGGCATCTCACGCCAGGACCAGGACGAGCTCGCCGTCGAGAGCCATCGCCGCGCCGCCAGAGCCACCCAGGCAGGCTATTTTGACGCGCAGATTCTGCCGGTCGAGGTGCCCGTGAAGGGCGGCACCGTCCCGTTCAAAGCAGACGAGCAGATCCGGCCGGATGCGAGCGTCGAGTCCATGGCCAGGCTGAAGCCCGTCTTCGCACGGGACGGGAGCGTGACGCCCGGCAACGCTTCAGGCATCAATGACGCCGCGGCCGCGGTCGTGCTCATGGACCGCGAGGCGGCCGAGCAGCGTGGCCTCAAGCCGCGTGCTCGACTCGTGGCGTACGCTCATGCGGGCGTCGAGCCGCGCTACATGGGCATCGGGCCGGTGCCGGCTGTGCGCAAGGTGCTCGACCGCGCCGGTCTGCAGGTGAAAGACATCGATCTGTTCGAGGTCAACGAGGCGTTCGCCGCCCAGGCGCTGGCCGTCATCCGCGATCTCGGGTTGCCCATGGACGCGACCAACCCCAACGGTAGCGGCATCTCGATTGGCCATCCCATCGGCGCGACCGGCTGCATCCTGACCATCAAAGCAATGTACGAGCTGGAGCGCACCGGCGCCCGTCGCGCGCTGATCACGATGTGCATCGGTGGTGGACAGGGCATCGCCGCAATCTTCGAGCGCATGAGCTGACGCCCAGGCTAGACTCTATGGGAGCCCGCGGCGGCACCATGAGTCAGGGCACGCCAGACGTCACACACCGCAAGAATGGCGCTGCGGCCGAAGCAGCATTGAGCCCGGGCGCATTCGCGCCCAGCGCCCAGCCGCCGGTCGACCTGTCCAGGCCAGGCCTGTACCTGAATCGCGAGCTGACCTGGCTGGCGTTCAACCGACGCGTGCTCGCGGAGGCTGAGGACGAACGCAATCCGCTGCTCGAGCGCGTGAAATTCCTGGCGATCACCGGCTCCAACCTGGACGAGTTCTTCATGAAGCGCATCGGCGGCCTCAAGCTGCAGGCCGTCGCAGGCGTGCCCGAGCCGACTGTCGACGGCCGCACGCCCCAGGAGCAGATTGCTGCCTGTACCGCCTGGGCACGCGACTTCCAGCGCATTCGCCTGGGTGTCGAGCGCAACCTGCAGGAGCGTCTGGCCGAGCACGACATTCGCATCCTGGGGTGGACCGACCTGAGCTCGACCGAGCGGGCCGAGCTTCGTGAACGCTACCTGCGCACGATCTTTCCGTTGATCACGCCGTTGGCGCTGGACCCCGCTCACCCGTTTCCGTTCCTGTCCAATCTATCGCTGAACCTGCTCGTGACGGGGCAGACGCCTGATCGCTCCGAGCCGGTCATCGCACGCGTCAAGGTGCCCGTGGGCCAGGACATTCCACGCCTGATGCGCGTGCGTGAAAAACGTCATTTCGTCCTGCTCGAAGACGTCATGGCCCACAACCTGGACGTGCTCTTTCCAGGACTCAGCGTGACCTCCAGCGAGCTCTTCAGAATCACCCGCAACGCCAACACCGAACGCGACGAAGAGGATGCCGACGACCTTCTGGAGCTCATCGAGTCCGAAGTGCTGGAGCGACGTTTTGCGCCCATCGTGCGGCTGGAGATTGAGCCACGCATGACCCCCTTGCATCGGTCCATGCTGGTCGCCGAGCTTGGACTGAACGAGGTGGAGGATGTGTTCGAAGTGGGCGGAATGCTCGCCACGCGCGACTTGATGGAGCTGGTGGCAATCGACGATCCGGGCCTCCACGATCCGCCGATGCATCCGATCGAGCCGCCCCGCTTGCCCAAGACTCGCAACATCTTTCACTCGATTCGTGACGCCGGCTCAGTCCTGGTCCTTCATCCCTACGAGCCCTTCGTCAGCACCGTCGAGCGCTTTCTGCGCGAGGCCAGCGAGGATCCCAAGGTGAGAGCGATCAAGATGACGCTCTACCGCACGTCACGCGACGCTCGAATCGTCAAACATCTGGAGGCAGCAGTCCGCAACGGCAAACAGGTGGCGGTCGTGGTGGAGCTGAAGGCGCGCTTCGACGAGGCCGCCAATATTGCCTTCGCCGAGCAGCTCGAAGCGATGGGCATCCACGTCAGTTACGGTGTGCTCGGATTGAAGACGCACTCCAAGGTACTGCTCGTCGTACGCCAGGATTACGATGGACTGCGGCGTTACGTTCACGCCAGCACCGGCAATTATCATCCGGATACCGCTCGCATCTATGCCGACATTGGCCTGTTCACGGCCGACGCGGTCATCGCCCAGGACGTCAATGAGCTGTTCAACTATCTGACCACCGGCTACGGTCCCGCGCGCGTCTATCGCAAGCTGGTGCCAGGTCCGGCGCGCTTGAAGCGAGCGCTCCTGGAGCGCATCGAGCGCGAGCGCGCGCATGGGCCGGCGGGCCTGATCCAATGCAAGATGAACGCCCTCGAAGACGCGGACATCACGCGTGCCCTGTACCGCGCCGCGCAGGCTGGTGTGCGCATCGAGCTGATCGTGCGCGATACCTGCCGCCTGCGACCAGGATTGGAGGGCATCTCCGAGAGCGTGCGTGTCGTCAGTATTGTGGGTCGCTTCCTGGAGCACGCGCGCATCTACTACTTTCGCAATGGCGGCAATGAGGAGTACTTCATTAGCTCGGCCGATTGCATGAAGCGCAACCTCGAAAGCCGCGTCGAAGTGCTCGTGCCGATCGAAGATGCCACAGGTCGCCAGCGGCTGCGCGCGATTCTGGACCTTCAGCTGGCTCCAAACCGCAACGCCTGGATCATGCAGTCCGACGGCAGTTACGTGAGGTCGCCAGTAGAGGACGGCGACCGCGGCTGTCAGCAGGAGCTGATGGACTGGGTGAGCGTGGAACGCGCCGTCCCGCCCCGCCGCACCCGCCGCGCGCGGTTTGCTCGCCGATCGTCCGCCCCGCTCGCCTGACGCGGTGCTACCGTTTCCAGCGTGAGCAGCGCGACTCCGCGTCACCGCCCATGGTGGCGCGACGCCGTGATCTACCAGGTCTACGTGCGCAGCTTCGCCGACTCCGACGGCGACGGCTTCGGTGACATTCCCGGCGTCCGCTCGCGACTGGCGTACTTGCGCGATCTCGGCGTCGACGCCATCTGGCTCAACCCCTTCTATCCTTCACCACAGGCCGACGCGGGCTACGACGTCGCCGACTATCGCGCGGTCGACCGCAGGTTCGGCACGCTCGCCGATATCGACGCGCTGGTCGCCGACGCGCACGCGCTCGGTCTGCGGGTCATCATCGACCTGGTCCCGAACCACACCTCGAGCGATCATCCGTGGTTCCGCGCCGCCCGCGCGGCCGCGCCGGGCGGTCCCGAGCGCGCGCGCTATCTCTTCCGCAACGGCCGCGGGCCAGGCGGCGATGAGCCGCCAAACGATTGGCTCAGCAACTTTGGTGGACCAGCGTGGACGCGCCTGGCGAGCGTCGATGGAACGCCCGAGCAGTGGTATCTGCACCTGTTCGCACCAGAGCAACCCGATCTCGATTGGACCAACCCCGAGGTACGCGCGGAGTTCGAATCGATCCTCCGCTTCTGGCTCGACCGCGGCGTCGATGGCTTCCGCATCGACGTCGCGCATGGTCTCGCCAAGGACCCGGCCATGCCCGACCTGGCCGGCCGCTATCCGACCTCCGGGCCCGCCAGAGAGGGCCATCCGCACTGGGACCAGGACGAGGTCCACGAGGTCTACCGCGCGTGGCGCCGGGTAAGCAACGCGTATCCAGGCGAGCGTACGTTCGTCGCCGAGGCCTGGGTACACACGCCCGATCAGCTCGCGCGCTATGTGCGACCGGACGAGCTGCACACGGCGTTCAACTTCAACTTCCTGCTGGCGCCCTGGGAGGCGCGAGCGCTGCGTACGGCCATCGACCAATCCATGCACGCGCTGGGCAGGGTCGGAGCCCCCGCCACCTGGGTACTGTCCAATCACGACGTCACGCGGCACGTCACGCGCTACGGTGGCGGCGAGATGGGTGCACGCCGCGCCCGCGCCGCCGCGCTGCTGATGCTCGCCTTGCCCGGCGGCGCGTATATCTACCAGGGCGAGGAGCTCGGCTTGCCGGAGGTAACCGACCTGCCAGACGAGGTGCGCCAGGACCCGACCTTCTTCCGTACTCGTGGCGCCGAGCGCGGCCGCGATGGATGTCGGGTTCCCCTGCCCTGGTCAGGCGAGACGCCACCGTTCGGCAATGGGCCACCTGGCACGAAGCCGTGGCTGCCGCAGCCGGCGGACTGGGCCAACCTGACCGCCGAGCGGCAGGCCACCGATCCGGCGTCGATGCTCTCGCTGTACCGCGCCGCCCTCCACCTGCGGCGAGACCTTGCCGCGCTGGGCGACGGCGCGCTGGCCTGGGTTGATGGTGTGGGCGAGCACGTGCTGGCCTTTCGCCGGGAGCCGGGCTTCCTGTGCGTGGTAAATGTGGGCGACAAACCGATCACGTTATCCGAAAAGCTGCTTGACAAGCACGACGTCCTGCTCGCCAGCGC
>CBJLVJ010000278.1:0-5020 GCA_966426465.1 uncultured bacterium
CTGGAGCGGCTGGTGTCGGCCGTTCGTCAACACGCTCGCTCGGCCAGCAGCGCTCGCCGATCCTGACGTCCAGCGTTGTCGGTAGCATGTTTGGCATGACCTACGCCGATGTGAAGGTGGCCACGGCGCGCGTGTGCTTCGCAGGCCCGGGCCTGCAAGTCAACGGACTGGAGGCCGTGCCCGAAGGCCTGTGGCTGTGCGATCAGCGCGATAATCGCAGTTATCTGGTCGACTATGACGGACACGTGCTGACGAGTTTCGCCAGCCCGGCACGCAACGCCAGCGGCATTACGTTCGGCGGGGGCTCCGTGTGGGTCGCCTCGAATAGCAAACCGGCCATGATCTTTCGCCACGATCCGCACACCGGGCACTGCACGGCGTTCGTCATGCTCGAGGGCGAGGGCGGCGTGCACGGCCTGCAGTGGCGCCCATACGCACCCGACGAGCAGCCACCGGCCAGCGCGGAGGCGCGGCCCGAGCTGCACCCCAGTGCGCCGGCCGGACGCCCCAACGCAGGTCCCGGCGCCAGCGGGACGCTGTGGGTGAGTCGGCCCGGCGCACAGCGCATCGATCACCTCGACGCCGAGACGGGCGACCTGCTCGGCTCCCTGGCCTTTCCCGCGCCGCGCTCGCACGGCATGTACTGGGACGAGCGCGATGGCAGCCTGAACGTCGCCGAGACCAATCACGGGCACATCTACCGCTTCGATCCGCGTGCCGGCGAGCTGCTCGGGGAGAGGCAGGTCGAAGGGCCCGAGGTGCACGGACTCACGCGAAGCAGCGACGGTCGAATCTGGATCGGCGACGCCTCCACCAATCAGGTGCTGGTCGTCGAGGACTGACCGCGTCCGACCGGTTTCCGACCGGATTCCGACAATCAGGCCGTGGCCGCGGCGGCCTCCTGCTTTTGCTCCACCAGCTCCAGCTCGACGTACATCTTCACTTCGTCGCCGACGATCCAGCGGCCATCGACCATCATGTTCATGGTCAGGCCGAACTCCTTCCGGTTGATCTCGCCTTCGGCGCTGTACGCGATCCGGTGACCCATCCGCTCGTCGTTGATCTCGCCGTAGCGCAGCACCTTCAGCGTGACCGGCTTGGTCGTCCCCTTGATGGTGAGATCGCCGGTCATCCTGTACTGATCCTTGCCGGCGGGCTCGATCCGCGTGCTCTTGAAGGTCACCGTCGGGTACTTGTCGACCTCCAGGAAGTTGGACGAACGGAGATCGTTGTCGCGCTGCTCGTTGTGCGTCTTGAGACTGGCCGTGTTGATGCTCACCTCCACTGACGAGGCCTCCGGGTTCGCCGGGTCGAGGTTGCCGGAGGCGGTGACTTCGGTGAAGTGGCCGCGCACGGTCATCATGCCGAAGTGCTTGACCGCGAACTCGACCTGCAGGTGATACGGATCAAATGTCCAGGGCATCGGCGGACTCCTTAGTCAGTCAGTTGGTCTCTGAGAGATGTCCCGAGTCGGACACGCCCGTGCACCAGGCGCGTGCCCATCCCGAGCATAACTGGACGTGAGTCCAGTTGACAAGAGCCCATGCTACACTGCCACGTAGTTCTCGCCAATGCCGCCCTCATCCAGCGCGCCCGTCGCCGGCCTGGCCCGCTGGCCGGCTGCTACACGACCGGAGCGGCGTGACGCGGCTGAGCATCGCCAGCAGGTGCTGGCCGCGGCGGCGCAACTGTTCAGTGAGCGCGGTGTCGAAAACGTCACCATGGACGAGATCGCGCAGGCGGCCGGCGTTGGCAAAGGGACGCTGTATCGTCGGTACGCCGATAAGGGACAGCTCGTTCTGGCGCTGATGGATGCCTGTGTTCGTCACCTGCAGGACCAGGTGGCGGCCGAGATCCGGCCCACGGACCAGTCCCGGTCGGCCATGTCGGATGTCGAGGCCGTGCTCGGGCGACTGGCCGTGTGGATCGAGGAACACGTGACCTGGCTCGGTGTGCTTTCGGACCAGGCGGCCGGCCCGCGCCGTGGAGCAGTCCATTGCGGTCCGCTGTACCAGTGGCTGCACGGCGTGCTCGTGGGCTTGCTGGAACGGGCGGTGGCCGACGGCGAAGCAGCCCTGGAGGACTGCGTCTACGCCGCCGACGCGCTGCTGGCGGTGCTCGACATCGACCTGTACGTGTTCCAGCGCCGCGAGCGAGGCTATACGCCCGAACAGATCAACGCTGGCCTGCGTGGGTTCGTGCGCGCCATACGGTCGGGCGAATGCACGGATCTCGGCTCTGATTGATCATCAAAAGGTGGAACTCCACAATTGCCCATGAGCACCCTGCGAAAGCGACAGCTGGACCAATCGGCAACCTCCGCCAGCCAGTCTGGCGCACTCGACATTCCCCGCCTGGCGACGGTGGCCTACTCGTCCGAGGACCCCGCTCATCCGGTCGAGAACCGGTTCGACGGGCAGACTGGCCCTGGTAGCACTCGCTGGGCGGCCGCCCGGCCCGACACGGTCGAGCAGATCGTGCTCGAGTTCGACCAGCCCCAACCCATCGCCCGTCTCGTGTATGAGGTCGAGGAAAAGCAGCGCGAGCGAACGCAAGAGGTGCACGTGGAAGTGTCAACCGACGGCGGCCAGACCTACCGCCGCGTGGTCGTCCAGGAGTACACGTTCAGTCCGCATGGCGCGACCTTCCAGCGAGAGGACCTGCGGCTGGACAGCCGCGACGTCACCCACCTCAAGCTGACCATCGTGCCGAATAAAGGCGGATCCGGAACGGCCACCCTGACCTCGCTCAGCCTGTACGCCTGAAGCCCCGGCCCGCGTGCGGTAAGGTCGAACGATATGGCTCCCCTGTTCGGCTACCACATGCCCAATTTCAGCTTCGCCGAGGTGCCCACGCAGGGCCTGTTCGACCACGTCACGCGTTTGACGCAGGCCGCTGAAGGGGCGGGCTTCGACCTGGTCACGGTGATGGATCACTTCTACCAGATTCGCGGCGTCGGACCCGAAACCGAGCCGATGCTCGAGGCGTACACCACGCTCGCCGGGCTCGCCGCACGCACCGAACGGGTGCGCCTGGGGACACTGGTCACCGGCGTGACGTACCGCAACCCGGCGTTGCTCGCCAAGATGGTGACCAACCTGGACGTCATCTCCAGGGGCCGCGCCATCCTGGGCATTGGCGCCGCCTGGAACGCCGACGAGCACCGGGGCTACGGTTTCGACTTCCCGCCCACCGGCGAGCGCATGGACCGTCTGGACGAGGCCCTCCGTATCTGCAAGCTGATGTTCACCGAGGAGCGGCCAAGCTTCCAGGGTCGGTTCTATCGCATCGAGCGGGCCATCAATCATCCGGCGCCAGTGCAGCCTGGCGGTCCCAGGATCCTGGTGGGTGGCGGTGGCGAAAAACGTACCCTGCGGCTCGCCGCGCGCTACGCGGACATGACCCACTGGTTCGTGACCTCGACAGACGAGCTCAAACACAAGGTCGACGTGCTGGCTCGCCATTGCGAGGCCGAGGGACGCGATCCAGCCACGATCACGCGCACCGTCGGCGCCCCGGTCACGCTGGTAGCGGACGAGCGCGAAGCGCGCAGCCTGGCCGAACACTTGCCTGCCGAACGGCTGGCAAGTGCCCGGCCGATGGTGCCCGAGCATGCTGCCCAGGTACTGGGTGAGTGGATGGCCGCTGGCGCGCAGGGCTTCACGTTTCGGAACCCGAACCTGTCCACGCCCGACTTGCTCGATCTGGCGGGCGAGCTGAAGCGGCTGCTGAGCTAGCCGCGCGGCCGGCGGTAGCCAGGTGGGCTCGCCTGAGCGTTATCATGCTACCGAGCGCGCCAGTCCCGGGACGTTCGCCTTTGCTGGATGGACCACGATATCCGGGAACCGCTAGCCGTGCGGTCCCCTGCGTCAAGCGTCACCACACGTAGCGAGCTGTCGCGCACCGAGCCGATGGTGCTCGTGGTCGAAGACGATGCCGCACTGTCTCGGCTCATCGCGAGCGCCCTCGCAACGGAGTATCGCATCGTCACCGCGGCTGATGGCGCCGACGGGCTCCGAAAAGCGCTCGCGCTCCAGCCCGACCTGATCCTGAGCGACTTGCTCATGCCGAAGATGACCGGCCTCGAGCTGCTCCAGGCCCTTCGTGAGCAGACGGAGGTTGGGGAGGTGCCGTTTCTGCTGTTGACCGGCCAGGCGGATGCGAGCGTGCGCATCAATGCGCTGCGCGACGGCGCCACGGATTACCTGATCAAGCCGTGCTCAGTTGCCGAAATTCGCGCGCGCGTCGCCAACCACGTGAGCGTCAAGCGAGCTCGCGACGTGCTCCGCCAGGAGCTGGCCAGCACCAGCCGTAACCTGGAGGAACTTGCGCGTGACCTGTCAGTGAGCCGGCGGCGCGCGCAGGACGCACTTCAAATCCGAGAGCAGTTTCTGCTGGAAGTCGCCCACGAGCTGCGCACCCCTCTGACCAACATCCTCGGCTCCGCTCAGTTGTTGCTGCACCAGCTCGATCGTAAGGGCGGACTGCCAACGGACCGATTGAAGCAGCTGGTCGGGGTCATGGAGCATCAGGCTCGTCGGCTGGGGCGGCTGGTCAATCAATCGCTCGATCTTTCCCGATTGGAAACCGGCGCGCTGGACCTCCAGCTTGCCGAGACCGAGCTTGCGGCGCTCGTGCAACTGGCAGCGAAAACGCTGGCCGCGACCGGCACGGATCATCCGTTGCACGTGACCGCGCCCGAGCCCCTGGTGATCCGAGCCGATCCGCTGCGCATCGAGCAGGTGCTCATGAACCTGCTGGAAAACGCGGCGATCTACAGCCCGAGCGGAACCAGTATCGAGATCCAGGTCGACGCACCGGAGCCGTCGCTGGCGCAGGTGGTGGTGCGCGATCATGGTCCTGGCATTACACCGGAACGGCGTGCGGCCCTGTTTGACCGGTTCTTTCAACCTCACGCCGGTCAGCATTTCGCCGGGCATGTTGGCCTGGGCCTTGGCCTGTACATCAGCCGCGCGATCGTGGAGCAGCACGGCGGCCAGATCTGGGCGGAGTTCCCACC
>CBJLVJ010000279.1:0-5013 GCA_966426465.1 uncultured bacterium
TGGAGCAGACCTCGGACGGTCGTCTGTGGGCCGAGCTCAGTCGGTATCCGTCCCAGACCGTATCGCTGATCGTGCTCTCCAGAGGAGCCGGTGATTCACGCCTGACCGCGCTGCGTCGCGGCGCCTTCGACTGCCTGACCAAGCCCTTCGACCCTGACCTGCTCAGGGTGCTGGTCGCCCGCGCCGTCGAGCGAACGACGCTTGCTCGCACCACGCGTGAGCTTCTGGAGGACCTGGATGCCGCCAATGCCGAGCTGCGATCGTCACGCGAACAACTGCGGTCGCGTGTCGAGGAAGCCACCCGGAGCCTGCAGACCAGGCTGGACGAGCTCGATCGCGCGCGGCGCGAGCTGGAGGCGGCACACCAACAGCGCGATCAGTTCGTCTCGATCATCGCCCACGAGCTCGGCGGACCGCTTACCGCGGTCGAGGGCTATGCCGAATTGCTGGGTCAATGCGAGCTGCCAGCCGAGCTCCACCGCCGGGCATCAATCATCATCCGCTCCGAGATCCGACGCCTGGCCCGACTGGTGCAGGATCTGACCGGTCCCGCACAGTCGCCCGATCAACTGTCGCTGGAGCTTGGCGATCATGACCTGGGGCAAATTGTCCATGAGCAGCTGGAAGTGGCCCGTGCGTTCGCCCCAACGCGCCGAATACTCGCTGACCTGCCTGCCAGGCGCGTTGGCATACGCTGCGACCGCGACCGCGTCGGCCAGGTCATCTTCAATTTGTTGTCCAACGCGGTGAAGTACGGCGACGGACGCCAGATTCGCGTGAGCGTTCGCGCGGACCACGCCGTGGCCGAGCTGCGCGTGACGAACGACGGCCCAGGCATCCCGGCCGATCGACTCGAAGCTATTTTCGAGCCGCACGTGCGTCTGGTCGAAGCCACGACCGACCAGCCAGCCGGCCGCGGCCTCGGTCTGTACGTCGCGAGGCAGATGGCGGAAGCGCACGGCGGTAGCCTGTGCGCCGAATCCAGCGGACACGGCGCCCAGTTCGTGCTGCGTTTGCCTCTGGCCCAGCAGCGCGCGCATCGGCGGCGCCTCCCACGGAGTGCCTAGATCGCGCGACTCCTGAAAGCGTACGAATGCCGAACGAGAACGTACGCTGTTCGACTCCGCCCGTGGTGTGCTCACGGCACGCCGAATGCGGCTCACACTACCGGACCCCCATGCTACAGACGCAAACAGCAGCCCGCTCGATCCTGCTGGCGGAAGACGATCCGGCCGTTGCGGCCATGCTCAAGGATGTCCTCGAGCTCAAAGGCTATCGCGTCTGGTCAGCCGAGAGCGGCGCCGAGGTGGAGGCGATTCTCAAGGATTCGGTACCCGACCTGGTCATCCTCGACTTGATGCTGCCGGACACCAACGGCCTGGTGCTCTTCTTCGACATCAAAGCCCGTGTCGACGTGCCGATCATCATGTGCAGCGGCACGAGGCGGAAAGAAGATGCCGTGCTCGGTCTGCGGCTTGGAGCGGAGGATTTCATCGCCAAGCCGTTCTCGGCCCAGGAGCTCCAGGCGCGCATTGAAGCGGTCCTGCGGCGAAGCCAGGTCCGGTGCACGCCCGCTGGCCAAGGGCAGGGCGCGTGCGAACAGTTCGGCAGCCTGGTGGTAGATAGAACCCGTTGTCGAGTTACCATCGGCGACCTCGAAGTGCAGCTGACGCCGACGGAGTACCGCTTGCTGTCTCTTCTGGTGACGCGCGGCGACGAGGTTGTGGCGAAAAAAGAATTGGCCGAGGCCGTCTGGGGCGACTACGACCCGGATATTGGCCGCACGCTGGATGTGCACATGCGTCGCCTGCGGGCCAAGCTCCGCGCCGGCCGCCCAGGTGCGCCGAGACTCGAAACGGTGCGCAGTTTCGGCTACCGGCTCGCACGAGACGAGAGCCGTACCCCCGGTGGGTAGCTGGCCACCACCCACCGGGATAGGCGAAGCCGGTTCGGAACAACCGGCCGACAGCGCGAGCGAGTCTTAGCGAGTGGCGCGTGCCGCGGCGCGCTCCACCGTGGTGGTGTTGTTTTCAACGGTGCTCGCCAGTGCGCGCGCGCTGGCTTCGAATGCGTCGCGCCCGGCTTGCTGGGCCGTTCGAGACGCGCCATCCCACTGCTCGACGATGTCGAGGGTCGACCGGCTCGCCTCGGCCATGCTCCGCCACCAGGCCAGACCAGCGCTCATCTGAGCGTTCTGGACTTCGAACGTCAGGCGCCAGAGCGCCTCCGTGCTCGACAGCCAGGCGTTGAGCAGTCCGCGGTTGATCTCGGTCGTCTGATCCAGGAGCGTCCGCGTGAGCTGCTGCGCCTGGCGCGTCGTTCGACGCGATGCTTCGGCTACTGTGCGCGCCGCTTCGTCGATGGCAGCCTGTGCGGACTGCTGGGTTTCGGTCTCAGTTGGCATCAGTCACTTCCTTCCTTGCACACCACCAGCGGCCAACCGTCAGATTGGCGCGGTGCATGATCGTGGGTTGGCGCGGGTTGATCCCACACCGAATACAGCCGGGACGACGCCGCCAGCGCAGGCGCATGCTGCAGGGCCAGGTGGAGCTCGTGCTGGACCTCGCGCAGGTAGGCGAACGTCAAAAGGTCTGAGTCCAGGCGCTCGGGCCCTGCGTAGGATTCTACTTGGAGGGATAGAGTCATAAGCTGAAGCACCTCTTCATTTCGGAAGCGTTGGCCAACGTCGCACCGTTTGTTAAGAAAACAGCGACGTTTCGACCACGCCTTCGGGCTAGTCGACGATTACCCCCCGGCGCAGCATCGTCCGCACCGCCTTGGGACGGAAAGCCAGGGGTCGCCTTGCCTCGACGACCAGCGACGAGTTTCGTCAGCGAAACCCAGCCGCGCACACTATCGCGTCCGACCAAGCTGCCCCGCTGCGGTCGCGACAGAGGTTACTGTACGCCATCCACCGGTGGGGGTTGCCCGAACCATCGGCCGGTTGGAGTGTGGGGGTTCTCCCCACGCCGGGGCGTAGACCTCGGATGCGCGGTGTAGACTGGCCCGCGGTGGGCAATGGGCGAGTGCATGCGCCAGCGGCTCGGCGGCTGCGGGAGCTCGAGGCGCTCTATCGAGCAGACGCCATCCTGCACCGGTCGCTGCAGTTGGACGATGTGCTGCAAGCGCTGGTAGAGGTTGCGACCGGGCTCCTCAACGCCGACAAGGCGTCTGTCCTGGTCTGGGATACCGACCACACACGGCTCGTCGCCAGAGCCGCGCATGGCTATAGCTCCGAGAGCATCGCACGGCTTGCCTTCGGCCCAGACGAGGGCATCGCCGGCATCGTCGTTCGCTCCCGCGAGACGGTCATGGTCGAAGACCTGCACGCGGATGCGCGCGGTTCACCTCGCATCACTCGACTGACCGATGCCGAGGGGATCCGCTCGCTGATCTGCATTCCGATCCTGGTCGGCAGCGAGGTGTACGGCGTCTTCAACGTGAGCTTCTGCGAGCGACGTTCGTTCGGCGCCGACGATGGTCGACCGTTCGAAGGCCTCGCTCAACGAGCCGCGCTGGCGATCGAAAACGCACAACTGTTCGAAGAAGCCGAGCAACGCGCACGCGAGATCGGAGCCCTGGTTCAAGCCGACCAGCAGCTGCACCAGTCCCTGCACCTCGACGACGTCCTTGAATCGTTGCTCGACGTGGCCGCATCCGTGTTGCACTTCGACCAGGCCGCGGTGGCGATGCTGGACCCACCTGGAGAGCGGCTGGTCGTGCGCGCGTCACGCGGCATGAACACCGACATGCTGAGCGACGGCCTTGGCGCCGACGAAACGCAGGCGGTACGCGACACGTTGACCGGCGGCGCCGTCGCCATCGAGGATGCGCGTACCGACACGCGGCTCAGTCCGCATCTGCGCGCGCTTGCCGAACGTGAGGGTACGCGTTCGGCGATCAGTGTGCCGATTCGACTGGGCGGCCAGGTATTTGGGATCTTCGCCATCGCTTACCGCCAGCCTCGCGCGTTTGGCGACGCCCAGAAGCGGTTGGTCATGGCGCTCGGCCAGCGGACCGCGCTGGCGGTGCAGAACGCGCGTCTGTTCGAACAGGCTCAACAGGCGGCAGTGCTCGAGGAGCGACAGCGGCTGGCGCGCGAGCTCCACGACGCCGTCACCCAGAGCCTGTTCTCGGCCAGCCTGCTCGCCGATGTCCTGCCCCGCCTGCTCGAGCGCAATCCCGCCGAGGCGAGCCGACGGTTGGACGAGCTGCGGACGCTCACCCGCGGAGCCCTGGCCGAAATGCGCGCGCTGCTGGTCGAGCTTCGGCCGAGCGCGCTCGAGGAAACACCCCTCGCGGATTTACTGCAACGGCTTGCCGAGGCGGCAACCGGACGGACTCACCTGGAGGCGCTGACGAGAGTGTCCGGCCAGTATCCGCGTCAGCTCCCGGCGGAGGTCCGCATCGCGTTGTATCGGATTACTCAGGAAGCCCTGAACAACATCGTCAAACACGCGCGCGCCCAGCACGTGCTGGTGGAATTGTCCTATGCGTCCAGCGGACGAGTCACGTTGCAAATCAGCGATGATGGCTGCGGCTTCGATCCGGAGGCGGTTCCAGCCGGTCACCTGGGGCTGCGCATCATGCGCGAGCGCGTGACATCCATCGGCGCTCGACTGCGCATCGACAGCGCCGGGGGCGAAGGAACCCGGATCAAGGTCACCTGGCGGCCCCTAGAAGTTCGGCCGACTGCGTCTCGGGCTGAAAGGCGGCTTGTCGGCCGAACTTCTGCTGACAGATGGGCCTAGGGGGCGCGGCCACCGAGATTCCAGGCATCCTCCACGGTTTTCGGCCGCGCCCCTGGACCCCTGCTTACATCCAGAGCTCGACGCGATGGCACGCCACCAGGTGGTCGGGCTTGACTTCGCGCAGCGGCGGAACGATCGCTCGACATTCGTCCGCCACGTGTGGGCAGCGCAGACTGAACACACAGCCGGGCGGCGGACGACGCAGATCGTGCGTCAGGCCCTCGGTAACGCGCAGCGGGCGCCGCTCGCGGATGGACGGAAT
>CBJLVJ010000280.1:0-4995 GCA_966426465.1 uncultured bacterium
CCAGGTGGGCGGCAGGTCGAGGCCAGTAGCAGCCGAGAGCGCTACAACCAGCGGCGCACGCGAGAAGCGTAGTCGGTGAACGCCTCCGCGAAGCGTCCGGACAGGTAGCGCTCCTCACGCGCGATCACGCCCTCGCGGACCACGGCCAGCACAGCCGGCAGGAACAGCGCTGGCCACCCCGTGCCGATAGCCAGCGTCAGCCCGGCGTAGATGCTGAGCATGCCCAGGTAGATTGGGTTGCGTGTACGGAGGTACGGACCCTCGGTTACCAGGGCCACCGTTGGCTGGTCCGGACGCGGATCCGTCCCCGCGGCGCGCAGGCTGGCGATCGCCCACGCGATCAGACCCGTGCCCACGGCGGCGAGCAACCCGCCGAGCAGGCGCGACGGCCCGGCGACCAGACGCGCAGGAAAGCGCGCATGCAGCGCCAGCCCGAGCCCGAGACCAACCGCGAAGATCAGCGGCGGGGGCGCTACCACGCCCGCCGTCGAAGTGTCTGATGTGGCCATGGCCCCTGAGTATGCACTTTGACCACGACAAGCCCAGCTGATCCGGTTCCTGGTTCGTGTCGCGTCAGCGCACAGCGGACTTCCGTGTTATCGAGTGGCCATACATGCTGCACAACCGTCGACCTGCCTCGACTAAAGCAGCCGGGGCCACTGCAGCACCGAAACTCGCGCCTGTATGAGTACGCAGTTCGGCAAGTTCTCCGTTCCTGCCGTCTCAAAAGCCGCGCTTTGCGAAGCGACCAGGCCGGCCAGTATGACTCGGCTGATTGATGTGCCAGTGATTGCCGGCCAGGATTGGCAGGATGACAACCACCGGCGCGCCCCGGCTCGCTGAGGCAGCGCCCTCGCCACCGCGATCGACGGACCCGAGCAGCAGCCGCAGGACCCACGTAGCCAGGATCGAGGCTACGGCCGAAGCAATAACTTGCGTGATCAGTTTCATCGCTGCGCATTCCCGGTCATAGAAAGCAAGGTTGAGCAGGGGGTCCGCTCCAGGCAAGAGGTGCGACCGATGCGGTGGGAACGACGGATTTCGAGCGGTGCCCGGCGCGCCATTCCGAGGGGCGCCGGGCAGCGACGACGTCAGCGGTCGAGTGGTTCGCGCCTCTCCGCCACGGTCGGCACGCGCTCGGCCGTCGACGGCGTGTCCGCCATGCCGGCGTCGGCCCGATCTTCGCGACGGCGCTCGATGGCGTCGCGCTCGGTGACCCCGCGCCCGTCCCGCTTCGGGTTGTGAACGTCGTACGCACCGTGCTCGCGCAGGATCCGCTCGGCTTCCACCACGCGGCTCTTATCGCGCACAACCACCAGCGTGCGCCCAGCGCGGACCTCGTTCTCGTAGTACTTTGCCTCTTCATCGGGTAGACCCATGCCCACCAGGGCGCCGGCGATGGCCCCGACTCCTCCACCAGCGGCGGCGCCGGCCAACGCCGTTCCGAGCGCGCCGGCAGCGAGGAATGGGCCGACACCCGGAATCGCGATCGCCCCGACGCCGGCCAACCAGCCCGCGACGCCGCCCAGGATACCTCCCGCGACAAGACCCGTCGCGGCGCCTTCACCTACCTTGTTGGTGCCCGTTTCGCGGGCCAGCTCGCTCGCTTTCTCGCGGTCGGGCATGAGCACACTGATGTCGTCGCGCGAGAAGCCTGCGTCCTTGAGGGCCATAATCGCTTCGCGGGCTTGTTCCGCGTCGTCGAACAGACCAACAGCTACCTCACGAGTTGTCTGCATGAACTGCTCCTCCAGTCCCGGAGTTGATCGCGTGCCGGCAGGTTTGCTGTGACGCTTCTCGCCGCGCGACTCCGCCTCCGGGGGATAGTGGAGTCTGCACTGAGGCGTGCTAGAACGGTGTCGGAACCGCATGTGATTGCCCCGCCGCCCTGCTGGTTCTGATTTTGCCCTGGGTCCGGTGGAGCCTCGGAGGCTTGGATTCGTGCGACTCAGTCGCCGTATGCTTTTGCCTCAGGATTCAGGTTTCCAGCGCCGGCGCAAGCGGTCACGAATCGATTCATACGTGTGTCCGCTCGATCGCGCTTCGCGCACGGCCGGGGCGAACACCTGGTTGTAGAAGTCCGGGCCCATGCGCTCGATGATCTCATGGTCGAACAGGCTGTCGGTTTGTGGCTCGTCGGCCAGGACGTGCCACTTCCCGGTGGTCGGCCGCTTGCCTTCACTGGATCTCGCCCCGTCTGCCGTACGGCCGAACTTGCGGGCGGCGACCACCTTGGCGACCCACAGTCCGTAGCCCTTGGCCTCGTCGCGCGGCATGCCGTCGTTCTCGGCCTCCAGCCGCTTGAACTCGGCAAACACGTCGAATCGACGAATGGCCTTGCGCGGCTTCAGCTTGCCTACCATGCCCGCTCCGATTGCATCACTGGTGCCGTGAAATCATTCGAGATGTGCCTGGCCGGACGGAGTAGTGTTTTCGCCAGGATCACGCGAGTTCGAGACCGTCGGCGCCGCGGCCTTGACTATTGCCGATCAGCAAGACCACAGACTACGAACACCTGCGCCTCGAGCCGCTGAGCTGTGACCCGAACCCCTGCCGAACTGCGGTCATTATGGCTGGCTGAGCGTTCGGCCATCCTCCGTCACGCTGCGGCCTCGGCAGCTGGTGGTGGCATCCAGTACCCGACGCCGATCTCCGTGAGCAGGTAGCGTGGTGTGCGGCGGTCTGGCTCGATCTTGCCGCGGATGCGCTGCACGAACGTCCACACGTAGTCGGCTTCGTTCCCGTACTGCCCACCCCACACGGCTTGCAGCACCTGGCGGTGCAGCAGGGTCTTGCCGGCATTGCGTGCAAAATAGGCGAGCACTTCGTACTCGCGTCGGGTCAGCCGCAGCTCGGCCCCATGCAGCCGCGCTCGGCGCGCCCCAAAAATAGGTCATCGGCTATGTGGTCGCGCTGACCAGTGCGGCAAACGGAGGATGTGACCAACCGGTGCGCTATGAGATCCGCGTCGACGGCATTCTCGACGAACTCTGGTCGTCCTGGTTCGACGGTTTAGAGATCACGACCGAACCCGGTGACGTGACCGCGATCACAGGACCTGTTGCCGACCAGGCGGCGCTGCATGGACTGATCGCCAGATTGCGCGATCTTGGCATACCACTGATCTCTATGCGTCGGCTCGACCCGGACAACCGTCCTGCGTAGACAGCGCTGCACGCGCACTCCGCAAGGGAATGCATCAGTTTCGCTTCGCACTCGCAAACGGCTGGCGAGCGCCGATGGACCGCGGCACCAGCAGCCATAGCGCTCTCCCACACCGTGCTCGTCGCGAGCCCGACCGAGTCGGCCAGGGCACCTCATCAGACTGACACCCGCATGCACGGACGATGTTTCGGTCGCGTTCGCCGCCGCAGCGAGACTGGTGTGGACGCCCTCGACACGCGGTGCCACGTGTGGCTCAGGGGGCGCTGGCCAGCACGCTGGCGCTGGCCAGCGACTGAGTGGCTCGCAGCGGCAGGAACAGGCCCTGGTCGCGGACCACTTGCTGGCCTTGCTGGCTGAGGATGAAGCGTGTCAGCTCGGCCAGAGCCGGTTCGAGTGGAGCCGCGGGCGGCTTGTTCATGTTCAGGTACGTCAGGCGGCTGAGCGGGTAGCGCGCGGCGGCGACTTCGTCGTAGGCGGCCGCCACCGGCGGGTCAGCATCATGCTCGGAAAGAGCCAGGACTTTGACCGGTCGATCGATGTACGCCAGGCCGGTGTAGCCGAGCGCATACGGGTCGTCGGCAATCTCAGCGGCGAGCTTGAAGACGGTCGACTCCCAGTGCACCTGCGGATCGGCGGGGGTGGAATCCGTGGCGACAGCCGACCGCCACTGACCGCGCGTACCGTCCACCGACAGCACCCGCTGGCGAACGAACTCCTCGAACCCGTTCCATGGCTGCACGCCGTAGATGTGGATCGGCTTGTCGGCCCAATCACCCGTCAGGCCGAGCTGGCCCCAGGTGGTGATGGGCTGACCGCCGCGCGTGTGCGTGGTCGACAGGATGGCATCCAACTGGTCGAAGGACAGGTGATCGATCGGATTGCGCGGGTTGACGGCGAAGCCGACCGCGTCGAGAAAACCGAACTGGCGGTAGCTGCCGCCTGAGATGGGCACACTCAGCGGGTCGTAGCCGAACGCATCGTGGAAGCCCTGCACGTCGCTGGGGCGCAGCTCGCGCGAGACGAAGACGCAGTCCAGGTTGCCATTGTTGAGCTCGACCGCGCCGAGGCTGCCGGCGTAGGGTGGATCGACGGAGATGTTGACGCCTGGATAGTAGGTGTTGAACTGCTGGATCCAGGTCTTCGACAGCACCGCCAGGACGTCTGAGGCGGCGCAGTGGTAATCACCGCGCAACTGCTGGCTGGCGTAGGCGGGCTCGAAGCTCGGCAGGGCCGGGTCGAGGGTTGGCTGGAGCAGCTCGGGCACCGGGGCGGGGCGGCCGTTGGCGCGTCCGAATGCGGCTTCGTCGTCGGTCTGGGGGCGGTTGGTGGGCGAGGGCGGGACCGACCACTGCGCGGTGGTTGGCGCGGGATCGGCCGCGACGGCCGGGACGCCAAGGACGCCGAGAAGGAGCAGGGCGCAGAGCGCCAACGGTGAGGCGGATCTGAGGGGGCTGAGCATGGGAAGCACCTGGGGTGTGGAAGATGGACAGGACGGAGGTGCACGAGCTGGCTGGCCCAGGCGGCGTGGAGGGCGCGCCTGCAGGCCCGGCATCGACCGCGGCGGTGCGCACCAGACTGGTACGAAGTACAGCTGTTGCAATACAACGTACGTAGGCATCGTACGTGGGCCGGCGCAGGCTGTCAAGGGCTTGGCAGGTTCGTTCTGTGCAACTAGTCTAAAGAAACAGATGCTACATCACTAGTGATGTACAGACTTGGAGGGGGAAACTGCCATGCGGCCCGAGCCGACCCACGCGCCTCAGCGCGATTCGCGCGCCGACAGCTACGACGAGTCGTACCGCTGCGGTCGCCCGCCTGGCACCTACCTGG
>CBJLVJ010000281.1:0-4987 GCA_966426465.1 uncultured bacterium
TCAGGCTGACTGGCCAGGTCTGGATTGTGGACGAGTTCCAGCTCGGCGGTACGCGCCGCTCGGATTGTCCACCAGGGACGTAAGTGAACGCGTGCGGCCCGCGTCCACCTGAGCTCGGCCTGTTCGGTCCAAACTCCGTCACCTGGCGTCTCAGTCGAGAGATCGTGGTTCTCGTGGGCGGCGGCGCGCGCGCACTCCTTCTGCAGGTAGCCCACCCCAAAATAGCCGCGGCCGTGGCCGACCACAGCCGCTATCGCGCGGACCCGCTTGGGCGGCTGCGCGACACGCTCGAGGCCATTTGCATATTTACGTTCGAAGACACGCGCAAGGTCGACCGTGTTCTCAGGCGAGTCAACGGGCTGCACAGCCGGGTATTCGGCGAGACGCCAGAGGGCGAGCCGTACTCAGCCCTCGATCCGGACCTGCTGCTATGGGTCTACGCCACGCTGGTCGATACACCATTGCTCGCCTACGAGACGTTCGTCCAACCGCTCACGCCCGGGGAACGAGCAGCCTACTACCGCGAGGTGCGGCAGGTGGCAGGCATGTGGGGCATACCGCCGACGCATGTCCCCGACAGTCTCGGGGCGCTGAGAGCGTGGATGGCGGACCTGATCGCGCGCGGCGAGGTGCACGTCACGCCACAGGGTCGGCTGATCGGGCGGGACCTCCTCGAACCACCGCTGTGGTGGTTGCCGCCGCCATCTACACTCGCACTCCGACTGGTCAGCCTCTGGTTGCTGCCCGAGGCGCTGCGATCGGGGTTTGGCTACAGCTGGGATCCGCGACGCGAGCGGTTCATGCGCATGGTGGCCGCGACCTCGCGAGCAGTCGTCCCGCGCCTGCCGCGGGCCCTGCGCGATTTGCCCGTTGCGCGCGCCGCTCAGCGTCGTGTGCAGGGCGTAGCATTGCAGCCTGATGCAGCACAACAGCGACGACGATCCGGCTCACCTGGCGGTCCTCGAGGAGCTTCGTCGGCGGGCGCTCGAGACCTACGGTGAGGAGCGCGCCGCCGAGCCAACGCTGCAGACCGCACTTGCGGCGGCCGCAACGGCGGTGTGGCGTGTGAGCCAGGAGCCGCTCGATCTGCTCGGATACGAGCCGTTGCCAACCCATGGCTGAGACGACGACACGCCGTGGAACGGCCCTGCACGAGCTATCGGCCGCTCAGGCGGCCCGCCTGATCCGCGCCCGCGAGGTCTCCCCTGTCGAGCTGGTCGAGGCCTTGCTCACACGTGCGGCGGCGGTCGATCCGCGCTTGCAGGCCTGGGTGAGGCTCGACGCGGAACGGGCCCTCGCGGCAGCGCGCGCAGCCGAACAGGCCCTCGTCGGCAACAGCGCCACCGATTTGCCGGCGTTACACGGCGTCCCGTTCGGAGCGAAAGACATCTTCGACTCCGCGGGCCTGGCGACGACCGCCGGCTTCAGGCCGTATGCCACGCGCACTCCGTCCACCGACGCCGAACCGATCGCACGACTCAAGCAGGCGGGCGCCATTCTGCTGGGCAAGATGGCGACCACCCAGTTCGCCTTCGCCGATCCGTCGCCGACGCGCAATCCGTGGGCTGACGACCGAACGCCGGGCGGCTCGAGCAGCGGATCGGCCGCGGGCGTGGCTGCCCGCCTGGTACCCATGGCGCTCGGCAGCCAGACAGCTGGCTCGGTGTTGCGGCCGGCCGCGTACAACGGTGTCGTCGGCTTCAAGCCAACGTACGGTCGGATCAGCAAGCGCGGCGTCTTCCCGCTGGCCTGGAGCCTGGATCACGTCGGCGTGCTGACCCGTTCTGTCGAAGACTGCGCCGTGTTCCTGGCCGCCATCGCCGGGCACGATCCGCTGGACCCCACCTCCGCCGACCAGCCCGTGCCGGCTATGGATCTCGAAGCGGCACCTGTGCCGCCGCGACTCGGGCTGGTCCGTGAGGCGATGCACTTCGCGTCGCCGCGCGTACGCGAGCACGTCCGTTCGATCGCCGCGCAGCTCGAGGCGGCGGGCGCCCGCGTCGACGAAGTCTCGCTCGGACAGCCGCTCGAGCTGGTCATCGCCGTCCATCACGCGGTCGCGCAGACCGAGGCAGCCGCGGCTCACTGGCAGCTGCTCGAGCAGTATCCGGGCTCGTACCAGCCGCGACTACGCGCGTACGTCGAGGTCGGTCGCCTGCTGCCCGGGGTTGTGTACATGCACGCCCAGCGGCTGCGCCGGCGCATACGCGACGCAATGCGGCGCAGCTTGCTCGGGGTCGATGCGTTTCTGCTGCCAACGGCCAGCGATCTGCCACCCGGTCGCGAGATGACGGGCGACCCCGCGCTGCAGGCGCCATTCAGCCTTGTCGGCGTGCCGAGCCTGAGCTTGCCCAGTGGACTCTCGGCCCCAGAGGGGCTGCCGCTAGCGATTCAACTGGTTGCGCCGGCCTGGCAGGAGGCACGCCTGCTGACCATCGGGCGGTGGTGCGAGGCCCACCTGCCGCCGATGCCAGCCCCACCTGTGTGACCGACGCCGAGCGCCTGGCCGCGCTGCTCTCGCAGGCGGGCGCCTCAGGCACCGTGGTGTTCACTGGCGCCGGCGTGAGCACCGAGTCGGGCATCCCCGACTTTCGCAGCCCGGGCGGGATCTGGAGCCGCTACGCCCCGATCGACTACGCCGACTACCTGCGCGACGTGGAGATGCGACGTGAATCCTGGCGGCGCGGCCTCCACACCTATCCGCCGATCGCCGCCGCGCAGCCGAATGCGGCCCACCTCGCGATCGCCGACTGGTGGCGGGCCGGCCTGGTGCAAGGCGTGGTCACTCAGAACATCGATGGACTGCACCAGAAAGCCGGCCTGGGGGCTGAAGCCGTCGTGGAGCTGCACGGCAATGCGCACTGGGTCGGCTGCCTGAGCTGCGACGCGCGGTTCGACCGGCCATCGGTTCACGCACGCGTGCTCGGCGGCGACGAGGATCCGGCTTGCCCGAGCTGCGGTGGGATGCTCAAGTCGACCACCATTTCGTTTGGCCAGAGTCTGCCCGAGCGGGCCGTTGCCCAAGCGCAGCGGATGCACGCCTCGGCTCGACTGTGCCTGGTTGTCGGCTCGTCCCTGGTGGTCTACCCCGCGGCGTCGCTGCCCGAGGTCACCCTCGACAACGGGGGGCAGCTTGCGATCGTCAACCAGACACCGACCCATCTCGACCCATTCGCGACGCTGGTCGCCCGCAACCCCGCCGCCGTGCTCCTGGGCGAGACGCAGCGCGTGCTCAGCACAGCGGCTCCTGGACGATGAGCACCGCCGCGCGGGCCGACATGCTTTACTCGTACCACCAACGTGATCGGAATCTGCAAGAACGTAAGGAGAATGCTCAGGTATGCGGGTGGTCGGCGCCGGGCACGGCCTGCTGCAGCGGTTACTTCCGTGGCTCGTCTCGTTAGCGTTGCTCGGGGTGGCCAGCGGGTTCGCAATCGTGGCGAACCAGCAAGACGCGGCTCGACGCCTCGCCGAAGGTCGTGCCGACACGGCCGAAGCACGTGCGGTTGCGGCCGAGACGTCGCTCACGGCCGTCGCCCGCTCCGCCGCGGCGGCCACGGCCACCGCGGTAGCGCTCAGCAATGAGCCCGAGATGGCCCTTCGCCGCGCGCTGGACCTGGTCTTCGAGGCGTACAAGGACCCCAGCGAGGGCAAGCTGCGTGCGCTGTCGGACGCCTTCAGCCCGGAGGCGCTGGGCTTCGAGCGGACTGAAGCCGAGCATCTCATCTCCGGCGGCATGCGGCTGGCTAGCAGCACGCCGCGGTATCAGATGGACGTGCTCTCGAGCAGCCCTGGCGGGTCCGGGGCGAGCCAGCTGACCACGCACGAAATCTGGACGTACGACGAGGTGGACGCGAGCAACCGTCGCTCGCGCTGCGTCCGCGAAGAAAGCGAGCAGACCTACGCGCTGCGCCACATCGGCGCCGGCTGGATTGTCGAGAACGTGACCCTCTCGGGCACCACGCACCGAACCGACTGTTAAGCGGAGTCGACCAGGCCGGCGCGAATGGCGTATTTGACGAGCTCGGTCTGGCCGTGGAGGCCGAGCTTGGTCATCACGCTGGCGCGGTGGTGCTCGACTGTTTTGATGCTGAGGCACAGCAGGCCGGCGATGGCGCGGGTGCTGTGACCTTCAGCGGCAAGCTGTAGCACTTCGCGTTCGCGCGGCGTCAGGCGCTCATGCGGCTCGCTTACCGCGTCGTCGGACGCGTGAATGCGCGACAGATAATCGTCGATCACGCGGCGGGCGATGCTGGGGTGCAAGTACGCCTGTCCACGGTGAGCAGCGCGGATGGCCGCGGCCAGCTCGGTCGCCGCGTTCCGCTTCAGCACGTACCCCGCGGCCCCCGCGCGCAGCGCCTGGACCACGTACGCCTCGCTGTCGTGGACCGACAGCACCACCACCTCGGTGCCCGGAATATCACGCTTGATCAGGCGGATGGCCTCGACGCCGTTCAGCCGCGGCATGGTGAGATCGACCACGGCAACATCCGGTCGGAGCTGGGCGGTCAGCTGGACGGCTGCCTGACCATCCTCAGCCTCGGCGACCACTTCGATGTCACCCATCGCCTCCAGACACAGCCGCACACCCTCGCGGACAATGGTGTGATCGTCGGCGAGCAGGACCCGAATCACAGCGGGAGAGTGACCTGCACGAGCAGCCCGCGCGGTGAGACCGACCTGAGCTGCAGCTCACCGCCGAGCAGGCGTGCCCGCTCGCGCATACCGAACATGCCCAGGTGGTCGCCCGGGTGCGTTGGCGGAACCGCCTTGAGCCCGACGCCGTCGTCGCGCACCTCCAGCGACACGGCGGCCGCCTCGCGACGGAGTCGCACCTGCACTGCCGAGGCCTGAGCGTGCCGTATGACGTTCGTGAGCGCCTCCTGGGCGATCCGAAACAGCGCCGTCTCGACTTCGGGCGGCAGGCGGGCGTCAGTCTCGTCCCAGCCAATCAGCGCCAGCTGCGCCGCAAGACCTGACCGCTCCT
>CBJLVJ010000282.1:0-4980 GCA_966426465.1 uncultured bacterium
ACGGCTGCAGGCGCTCATCCGCGTGCTGCTCGAGGTTAGCGGTCTGGGCGTGGGGCACGAGCGGGAAGAGGCGGAGGCCCTGTGGGCTGCGGTGCTGCACGAGGCGCCGCGGATGCACCCCCAGTTTGACCAGGCGTGGTTCGGACGCCTGCTCGCCGCCCGCGCGGTTGCACCACCCGTACCGGCCGGTGACGTGCTCCAGGCCGTACCGGCCGCGCCGGCTGGAGCCGACACCGTCGAGCGCGCCCAGGACTGGGGCGAGGCGCCGGATGTCCTCGGGTTCGTCGGCCGCGCGGAGGAGCTGGCGCTGATGCAAACATGGGTGCTGGAAGAGCAGTGTCGACTGGTGGCGGTGCTGGGGATGGGCGGCATCGGCAAGACCAGCCTGACCGCCAGACTCGCCGAGGAGGTGGCGTCCAGCTTCGCGCGCGTCTACTGGCGCAGCCTGCGCGATGCGACGCCCATCAGTGACTGGCTGGCCGGCGCCATTGGCTTCCTGTCCGACCAGCAGCGGGTGCCGCCGCCGGCTGAGTCGGAGCGGATCGCGGCTCTGCTCCAGCTGCTGCGTGAGCGGCGCTGTCTGCTGGTCCTGGATAACGCCGAGACCCTGTTCTAGCCAGGCCAACGGGAGGGGCGCTATCGGCCAGGTATGGCCGGCACGGGCGCCTGCTGCAGGAGCTCAACCACGTCGCGTGAGACCAGTTCTGGTGCCAGTAACTAGATCGGCCATCCCGGTCGGCCAGGGCAAGAGCAGCTTGCTACGTGGGGTAGTGCGGCCTGAGACAGTCTCTACGTTGTCTCGCTCGCGGCTGACGCATCCAGATCCGGTGCGGCGAAGTGCAGACGCGTTCCGACATTGCTCTGAACATAGACCTGTGGGAGTTGGTGACCAGAAGGTTCGACGCCCGCCAGCCGGTGCAGTGGCCAGGCACCACGAAGTCCGGTCCAATCGCCACCAGCTCGCTGATCGTACGAGGGATGATCGGCTCGAACAGACCGCCGGTCAGGTGCATCCTGCCGACGAAGGCGTGCACGACTCCAAGCTGCTGGAACCGTTGGTCGATGCCGTCCCACCCATTCGGCGCCCGGTCGGGCAGCCCGCGCAAGTGCCCAGCCAAGCTGCACGGCGAGAACGGCTGATTTCGCTTGCTGCCGACGGGTGCTGCGCCAGGGTGGCATCACGCCCCGGATCGCCCGCCGCCGTATTGAGTCCAGCGAGCGGTCAGGTCGGCACCGCTGGATCGTGGAACGCACCAACGCCTGGATGCTTGCCTGGCGCCGGCTGACGATCCGCTTCGACCGCCAGACGGCCTCCGTGTTGGCCTTCTTGCACCTGCCTGCGCGCTCATCTGCCTGCGCTTCCTCCAGCAGACCGAGGCGGCGTAACACCGGCAGTTTACTGTCGCGCTGGAAGCGCCTGGATGGCGCGGAGGTAGCGTACCATCCGCCCGTCGAGCGTGTGGGGATAGGCGTACCCCAGCGCCGGGCCGACGGTCTGCGCCGCGTCGCGGAACAGCTCGATGATCTGCCAGAGGGCTCGCCAGTTGTCCTCCATCGCGGCGCCGGCGTGAACGGCAGGACGATCGACGCGAGACCGGCGAAGCTATCAACCACGCCGACCGCTCGGCCGCGTTCGACCGCTGGCACCGTATCGGCGATCAGCGCCGTGACCGCGACGTTGACGCACGACCACCCGACGCCCACGAGCAGCAGTCCAGCCGCCGCGACCCAGTAATCGGACGTCACTGGCATCATGGCCGCGCCGAGCCCGTCAATACTAGCCGATCGCGCGGCCCGGCGCTGTTGCTGCTCGGCCGTCGAGCCGGGCGACCTGGTCGCTGGCCGAGGGATTGAAGCGCTCGAAGCCCTTGCGCAGGCTCTGCTGCTCGTAGACCGCACACCTGCTCCTGGTCGTGTTGATGCTGGCGGGCCCGGCACGGCCTGGATCGGCGACGACACTGGCCCGTTGGCCACCACGGCGCTGGCCATCGCGTGCCTGAACCGATCGGTCGCGGCCAATTGATCGCCCATCGGAGGAGTGGTACGGTGCTGCAAGACGCGTGTCGGGGCGCTGCCTGCCACCATTTCCATACGGCGCCGTGTACTTTCGGAAGTCCGACCCGCCTCGTGAGGACTGGCAGCGCGACTACCAGACTGCCCGCGAAGACGGCATGAACGTGTTCCGCCACTGGTTCATGTGGTCGGCTATCGAGGTCGCGCCGGGTGAGTACCACTGGGAGGACTACGACACGCACCTGGAGCTGGCGGCAGCCAACGGCATGAAGACCGTGATTGCTGAATTCGTCAGCGCCGCTCCGGAGTGGGCGTTCGTCCAGTACGCGCACGCGCGTTTCATCGACGAGAGGGGCTTGCCGTATCAGAGCCGCCTGAGTCCCTCCTCCAACACGGGCGGCTTCCCGGGCCTGTGTCTGGATAACGACGATTGGCGACAGCACGCCGAAACGTTCCTGCGTGCGTTAGCCAGTCGGTACAGAGGGCATCCCGGCCTGGGTGGCTACGACATCTGGAATGAATGCAACGCCAATCCGAACTTCTGTTATTGCCCAGGATCACTCAGCCACTTTCAGAGGTGGCTACGGGCGAAGCACGGCGATCTGCAGGCGCTGGGACGTGCCTGGGGCAGACACAGCTTCGCGCGCTGGGAAAACGTCACGCCCCCGCGGAGCCACGGGCCCAACCCCGAGAGCCTGGACTGGATCGAGTTCCGCGGCGATCGTGCGCATGAATTGATGCGCTGGCGTGCCGACGTCATTCGGAGTGTCGATCCGGACTGCGCCATCACCGCGCACGGGCTCGCCACCACCTTCAGCGCCATGCCGGCCACCTCGGCCGACGACTGGCGCGCCGCGGCCGAGGTGGACAGTTACGGTCTCACCTGGGGCTCGTCCCGGCACGGCGACGAGCCGTGGAAGCAGATGCAGGCGTTCGATCTCATCCGCGCGAGCAGCCGAGGAAAACCGTTCTGGCACGCCGAGGCATACGGGGGTCCGCTGTGGCTTGCGCCGCAGGTACTCGGCAAACCGCGTGACGAGGGGCGAATCCCCTCGACGGAGGACATTCGTTACTGGAGTCTCGTCAGCTTCATGGGCGGCGCTACCGGCATGCTGTACCTGCGCTGGCGGCCTCTGCTGAGCGGACCGCTCTTTGGCGCGTTCGGTCCGTACGGCATGGACGGCTCGCGCACGCCCCGCTCTGAGATGGTGAGCCAGGTCGGCACCTGGGCAACGGCGCCGGAGCGGGCCCGCCTGTGGGCATCGCGTCCGATCAGGGGCGAGATTGGCATCGTCTACGTCCCGGAGGCCGAGAGATTCACGTTTGCCTTACAGCACGGTACGACGGGTCCGGCTACTGGTGTGTGGCAAACTCCGACCGAGTACACACACTCGATGGAGGGTGCATATCGCGCCTTCTGGGCCCGCAACATCCAGGCAGACTGGGTCCACATCGACGACATCGATCACTATTCGAGGCTCTATGTACCCATGCCCATTATGCTGAGTCGTCGGACAGCCGAACGTCTGCGCGGGTGGGTGGCGGCGGGCGGGACGCTGATCTCCGAGGGCTGTCCGGCGTATTTTGGCGATCTCGGCAGAGTTGGCACCGTGCAGCCCAACTATGGACTGGACGAGCTGTTCGGCGCGCGGCAGACTGACGTCGAGTTTACGCCGGACCTCCTGACGGACCTGAAGCTGAGCGCCAACGATGGTGCGGTCTGGGGTGGTGTGTTCCTCCAGGCGTATGAGCCCAACAGCGGTCGCGCCGTGGGCTGGTTCGAAGACGGGCGGATTGCCGCGGTCGAGAACCACTTCGGCAGCGGCCACACGCTGCTGGTGGGGACCATGCCCGGCGCTGGCTACGTCGCGCATGCGGATGATGACGGCGCCTCCGCGTTCTTCAGCGGGCTGTTGGCGCTTGGCCGCGCGCGCCAGGAGCAGCACGTCACCAGCAGTGACTCGCGCATCAAGGCCCGGTTGCACGCCGGCGAGGGCGGCCTTTACCTGTGGGTGGCCAATCCCACGCGCCAATCCATCCCGGTCCAGTTGAACGTGGCCGAACACTGCGGCGAGTTTTCCACAAGCCGTAGCTTGTGGGGATCCGAGGCCAGCTGCGATGGACGCGCGGTCACGCTCACCGCGGCTGCGCGCGATGTTTCCGTTCTCGAGCTAGTGCCGTGAACGAGGCTCAGCGACAATGACTCAAGCTGTGCGCGGGCTCTGCATCGTGCGCGATCCAGCCGATGACCTGGCGGCCCCCGGCCCGGTCGGCTGGGCCTCAGAGCAGTTGCGGCACGCACTCGATGCGCGCGGCATCGCCACCGACCTGGTCGAGCACATCGACGATGCGCCGAGCGAGAGCCTGTGCATCGTCATCGCCGGTCCGACCGCGCCGATGGCGCGGGAACTCCTGGGCGCCGCTGGCACGGCGCTCCCCAACGTGCCTGAGGCGTTGGGCCTGATCGCCGGCCGGTCCGGTGGCCGACAGGTCGTGCTTGCGACGGGCAGCGACGTGCGAGGCCGCGTGTACGCCACCATGGAGCTTGCGGACATTGTGGCATGCGAAATGGACCCGCTCCAGGCGTTGCGGAGCCAGCGCACGATCGTGGAGAGTCCGGCGAACCCGATCCGCGGCGTCGCTCGCCTGTTCGTCAGCGAAATCGAGGACAAACCGTGGTTCTACGATCGCGAGGCCTGGCGCCGTTACCTGGCCATGCTGGTCAGCCACCGCTTCAACAGAGTCCACCTGGCGCTGGGGATGGGCGTCAATTTTCTGCGCGACATCACCGACGCGTACCTGCTATTTCCATATCCATTTCTCGTCGCCGCGCCTGGCTACCAGGTGCGCGTGCGTGGGCTGGCGGACGAAGAACGCGAGCGCAACCTCGAGACCCTCCGCTTCGTGAGTGACCAGGCCGCGGCGTGCGGTCTGCACTTCCAACTCGGCCTGTGGACACACGGGTAC
>CBJLVJ010000283.1:0-4977 GCA_966426465.1 uncultured bacterium
AGGAGCAGCTTGCCGGCGGTCATGCGGTTGGCCAGGTCGCGCTGGGCCTGAGCGGCTTCGTGCAGGCTGTAGGTGCGCTCGATGCGCACCTTGAGCCTGCCGGCCTGCATCCAGTTGAACAGGTCGCCTGAGCGCCCCAGCAGCTCGTCGCGCGTGGCGATGTAGTGCACCAGCGTCGGTCGGGTGAGGTAGGCCGAGCCATGGTTCTGCAGCTCGTTGACGTCGAACGGTGGCACAGCGCCGCTGGACGCGCCGAAGAGCACGAGCGTGCCGCGCCGTTTGAGCGCTGACAGGCTCCTGGCAAACGTGTCCTTGCCGACCGAGTCATATACGACGTCGACCCCGGCGCCGTCGGTCAGCCGCATCACTTCGGCCACAAAGTCCTGGTCGCGGTACAGGATGACCTCGTCGGCGCCGGCCTGCCTGGCCAGGCGAGCCTTCTCTTCGGATCCGGCGGTGCCGATGATCGGCGAAGCGCCGCGCATCCTGGCTATCTGAGAAAAGAGCTGTCCTACGCCGCCTGCTGCCGCGTGGATCAGGCAGCTCTGTCCGGCCTGCAGTGGGAAGGTCGAATGCGTCAGGTAGTGGGCGGTCATGCCCTGCAGCATGACCGCGGCGGCCTCGCGCAGATCGAAGCCAGCCGGCACTGGCACCAGGTCGGCCGGCGCGGCCAGCACGTGGGTCGCGTACGAGCCGCTGACACCAACCCAGGCCACCGGCTGGCCCTCGCTGAGCTCGGTCACGCCCTGGCCGACGGCCTCCACTCGGCCAGCCCCTTCGCGGCCGAGCGCGAAGGGCAGCGGCACCTTGTATTGGCCGCTGCGATGGTAGATATCGATGAAGTTCACCCCCGCCGCGGCGACGCTGACGCGCACCTGCCCGGGCCCCGGCTCCGGAGTTGGCAGCTCCTCGACCTGCATAACCTCGTGCCCGCCCTGCTCGTAAATACGAACGACCTGCATGACGGCCTCGATTTGAACGCGCTCACGACCGCACCGCAACTGCCGGCGTGCTGCTGCGGGAATCCCCGTAGATTGGGCGCTTGGATTTGCGGGTTTCTCCTGATGGGCACCGCCGGGATCGCGCCTAAGGTGCCGCCGTGCACTGGTCCCGACTACCTGCGCGTGCTGGCGCCTCGCTGGCCGCGGTTCTTCTAGCCGTAGGCTCGCTCCTTCCCATGACGCAGGCTGCCACCCCAACGCAGGCTGCCAGCGCAACGCAGGCTGTCCCGGATCCAGCGTCCGTCGCGGCAACGGGTTACGCTCTTAGTGACCCCACCATCGCGACGTATTTCAACCAGCACGGCGGTATAGCCGCGCTCGGTAGTCCTATCTCAAACCCCATGCGCCTGTTGGGCAGTCGCGTACAGCTGTTTCCGCGACAGGCGATCGAGGTCCGCGCGGACGGCTCGGTCGGCACGCTGAACCTGGTCGACGGCGACTTTCTGCCCCTGACCGCCATCGCCGGGCCTGGGCTGGCGCCCGATCCAGCGCTGGCGGCGCGCGTGCCCGCGGCCGGTTCGCCGAACTACCTCCGGCTGGTCGCGATGGATATTGATGCGGCCGCGCCGAACGACTGGAACGGCACGCCGGTGCGCTTTGGAGCCACGTTCAGGTCGATGGTGCGCTGCGCTGACCTGGTCGGCATTGGCGCCTGCGACAACAGCACCCTGCTGGCCGCGGCAACCGATCTCTGGGGACTGCCAACGGCGAGCCCCGTGGTCGATCCGCACAGCACCGACTTCGTGTACCTGCGTTTCCAGCGCGGCGTGATGGTGCATTCGCGCCAGGCGGGGGCGACGCAGTGGCTGCTGCTGGGCGAGCTGTTCAAGCAGGTGCTGCTCGGCCGACCGCTGCCCCCCGAGATCCTCGGTCAGATCACGTCGTCTCCGGTCTATTCGAGGTTCTACGGTCAGTACGACGCACAGGCGCGCGACGGTCTGGCGCGGCCGAACGAACTGCAAAACACATCCCTGGCTGGCGCGTTCCAGGCGGCGCCGCCCACCGTCGCGCCTGCCGCCGCGGCGCCCGCCAGCGCCCAGGTCAGCGCGCCCCAGCCGAGCGGACCCCAGGCGGGCGCACCTCAGCTCAGCGCGCCCCAGCTCAACGCACCTCAGCTCAGCGCCCCACCGGCGGCCCCGTCGGGCGCGCCCCTGGCCCCATTCGCGGCGCCCGTGCGCGACAGTCGCTTCGGGGTGGCCGAGGGCTTCAAGGACAGCGCGTTGATGGCCGAGCTGCACGCCGGCTGGGAGCGCGTCGTCGTGCCGTGGGACCAGGTTCAACCGGATGGCCCGGCCGACTTCAGCCACCTGGGTACGACGTTGTCCGCCGATCGGGTGCGAGCCGAGGTCTCGCGCGGCATCCGTCTCGCGGCGGTGCTGCAGTTCACCCCGGACTGGGCTCAGACCGACCCGACCGCCGGCCAGCGCTCGGTGCCCAAGAACCTGGATCTGCCGTTCGATGACCCGCAGAATTACTGGGGCCGCTTCGTGTACGAAACTGTGCGCGCGTACGCGGGCCAGATCGACGACTGGATCATCTGGAACGAGCCAGATTTCCGCGCTGGCGATCCGGGCGGTGGCGCATACACCTGGGCCGGTACGGACGAGCAGTTCGCACGCCTGCTGGCCGTCGGCTACCTGGCGGCGAAAAAGGCCAACCCGTCGGCGGTCGTCTCGTTCCCGGCCACGTCGTACTGGGTTGAAGAGCTGAGCACACCGCGGCGTCTCCCGTTCTACGAGCGCCTGCTGCGGATCCTGTCGGCTGATCCGCGCGCGGCCGAGCACAACTTCTATCACGACGCCGTGTCGCTGAACCTGTATCGCAGCCCTGATGACGTCTATCGCGTGCACAGTCTGTTCGAGGCGATTCAGCGCCGCTACGGTATCCAGCGGCCGGTGTGGCTCACCGAGACCAACGCGATGCCCACTGACGACGGGCAGATCGCGTGCGCCGATCGGCAGGTGAGCCAGCCGTTCAAGACAACGCTCGACCAGCAGGCGGCGTTTGCTGTGCAAGCGTTCGCGCTGGCCGCCGCGGCAGGCTACCAGCACGCCGAGTTTTACGATATGCAGGACGGCAATACATGCCAGGAGCCTGCCTGGGGACTCGTACGCGCCGATGGCAGCCGACGACCAGTGGCCGAAGCGATGCGTTCCGCGCTCAACTTCTTCTCGCACTTCACTACCGCTCGCTTCGTGCCGCTCGTGCGCGCTCAACAGGCGTGGTCCGCCTGGCCCAACGATCCAAACTCGTACTTGCCGAACTGGCAGGTGTACCAGGTGGCGTTCGATCGACCGGGTAACCAGCGCGTCAGCGCGCTGTGGAACGGCGACGGTAACGTGCTCAGAGTGCGCGTGCCAAAGAATGGGACGAGTGCGACAATCGTCGATCGGCGCGGTCTCGAGCGCCCTGCGCGCGAGGACAACGGCACCTGGCTGGTCGACCTGCCGGCCGCCAGCCTACGGCCGACGCTCGACGACGCGATAAAGGACCCTGACGGATATCACGTGATCGGTGGCGATGCGGTGCTTCTGGTTGAACAGGGCGTCGATCCACTGGCACCAGTGGTGGCCCCGAGCCTTGCAGGCAACTGACTCGCGAGAACAACTCAACCAGATCTCAACAGTCTTTGTTGGAATAGTGGACCCGCTACGTCTAGTATCGCGCGCGGGTTTTGAAAGAACTTGACATGCGCCGGCGCGAGCCGAGTTCAGGCAGGTGGGACGAGGCGGTCGATGAAGATCCCGCGCCGAGCGCCGCTGCCCTGGTAGACGGCTCGCCGGTCGCGATCATCAGCGCAGACAGCGTCGGAACCATCGTGGCGTGGAACTCAGCAGCCGAGCGATTGCTGGGCTGGACCAGCCTCGAGGTGCTCGGCCGCGAGCTGGCCAGCGTGCTCCAGCCAGAAAAGGCCTCCGCGTGCCCGCTGAAGGACGTGCTACGCGGCGCCGCCCTGAACGGCGCCGAGATCCGTCTGCGTACTCGGACCGGCGCACCGGTGGATGTCGCCGTGTGGACCGCGCCGGTGCTGGCGGCCAACCACGCGGTTGACGGCTACCAGCTGGTACTGACGGACAGCACCGAACGCAAGCGGTTGGAGCGCGAGCACGCGCGCCAGGTGCAGGAGGAAGCAGAGCTCGCGGAAACGCAGCGCGTGCTGCATCAGTTCGAATTCCTGGCCGACGCGACGGGCGATCTGAGCACCTCGCTCGATCTTCAAACCACACTGGTGCGCGCAGCATCGGTTGCCGTGCCCGAGCTTGCCGACTGGTGCATGCTGCACTTGCTCGCGCCAGGTGGCGCGATTGTCACCGCCGCCAGGGCAGCTTCCGACCGGTCGCTCGAGCCGACGTTGGCCGAGCTGCAACGGTCGTACCCGCCCACACCGGATGGCCTGTCGCCAGGCTCTCAGGCGCTGCGCACCGGCCGCTCGCTGCTGCAGCGAGAAGTCACTCGCGAATGGCTGGCGAGCATGGCAGTGGATGCCAGGCACCTCGACCTGCTCGAACGCCTCGCGCCGATATCCGTGATGGGGATACCGCTGATCGCCAGGGACCGCACGATCGGGGCGATGACGTTCGCGTCGGTACGGCCTGGGCGGTACTACGACGCACACACCATGGCGCTGGCCGAGGCGCTTGCCCGTCGGTGCGCGCTGGCCATCGACAACGCGCGGCTGCATGCCCAGACACGTGATGCCTTGCGCGCACGGGACACGTTCCTGTCCGTGGCGTCGCATGAGCTCGGCGGCCCGTTGGCACGCTTGAAGCTGCACACCGAAGTGCTGCTGCTGGCCCAGGCGCGAGACAGCCTGGACGAAGCGCTGCTCGTGCGCTCGCTGGGCAGCATCCAGCGCGCGACGAATCGGCTGGCCGCGATCACTCAGGATTTGCTCGACGTGGCGCGGTGGCAGCATGGCGACCAGGCGCTTCGCCCGGTGCGCTTGAACTTCGCGACGCTGGTGCGCGACGTGGTG
>CBJLVJ010000284.1:0-4968 GCA_966426465.1 uncultured bacterium
CGCCGGGCTTGGTGCGGATGGGCGAGGCGACCGGCTCGAACTCCTCGATGGTGGCCAGCGGGGTGACGTATTCGAAATCCTTGGAGGTGCCTGGCGCGGCGTTCGCGGCGGTGTTGGCCTGCGCCGGTTTGGCCAGCGGCGCGAGGAGGATGCTGGTTGGTGCGGTGTGGGTGACCTGACCGCCGCTCATCTCGGCCGCTGCGTTCTTCACGGAGGTGTAGATCTTGGCGTACTCACCACAACGACAGATGTTGCCTGCCAGGCCTTCGGTGATCTGCTCGTCGCTCGGGTTCGGGTTGGCCTGCAGCAGCGCGTAGGTCGACATGATGAAGCCGCGCGTGCAGATGCCGCACTGGAAGCCGCCGTCTTCCCAGAAGGCGCGCTGGATGGGGTGCAGCCCGTCGATGCCGGGCCCTTTGGCCAACGACGCGACGGTCAGGATCTGCTGCCCGCGACCAAGACGAGCGGTATAGATGGAGCAGCCGTTGACGGCTCGTCCATCGACCACCACGGTGCAGGCGCCGCACTGGGCACGATCGCAGCCGAGGTTGGAGCTGGCCATGCCGAGGTTGCGCGTCATTGTTTCCCACAGCGAGTCGCGAACGTCCACGGTGACGTCGTGCGCGCGGCCGTCGATGTTCAGCGAGACCCGCCGCATGGTCGGCGGCAGCTGCGACTGGGCGGCTGGTTGGGCCTGTTGTTGCGGCGCGGCTGGCTGGGCCTGGGGCGGCGGTGCAACGGCTACGGCCGGGCCGCCGCCACCTGTCTGGACCGCCGGCGCAGGCACGCTCTGGGTGCTTCCGCGCGTGACGGCAATGCCCGCACCGGCGACCACGCCGACGACCACCGCGCCGGCGCCCGCGCCCACGAGGAAGTCGCGCCGTGTTGCCAACGGACGGATGTGCTCGCCGCTGGTCGAATCGGCATCGGACGGCTCCGGGTTCACCGGACCACTAGCTTCTGGCATACGGACCTCCCCTCGCGCGACGCCGCGCGACGGCCAAAACCAACACGTGGGGGTCGCTCAGCACCGCTCCAGCGTCGTGCTGCAAAACGTTTTGTGCAGTTGGCGCGTGGTCAAGCGACAAACCCCTACGCGGGCCATTCTTAGTCCCCCGCGGAACACCCGTCAAGGAACGAGTTCAGGGCTGAACAGCGTCGCGCGCAGCGGCGTACGCGTTGGGGTCGTTGAGGTTCCAGGTGACTGCCTGTGCGTCGACCGGGACTTCGATGGCCTTGTAGCGCCGCACGATGGCGCGCAGCCCCTGGGTGTCTTCGCTCAGGGCTCGCAATTCGCCGAGGAGGCCGCCAGCCACGCACACGGGGTGCCCGCGACGGCCGCGGTACGTTGGAATCGCCACCCCCGCGCCCGCCTCGAGGGCGTCGAACAGCATGCCGAGCACCTCGGCCGGAACGGGCTGGTCGACCGACTGGACCAGGACGCCAGCCACCTGATCGGGCAGGCTCTGTGCGCCCAGGCGGATCGACGTGCTGCGACCCGTCTCGGGATCGGGATTGAAGATGATGCGCGCGTCGAGGTGGAGATCGCGTGTGGCTGGGCCGAGCACGACCACGAGATCGACCACGCCCGCCAGGCGGGCCTGCTGCACGGCGTACTCCACCAGCGTCGAGCCGCGCCACGGCAGCAGCGCCTTCGGCCGACCCATGCGCTCCGATGCGCCTGCCCCGACGATCACCCCCGCCCGCGTCGCGGCCACGCGGCCAATTGTTCACGACTTGACGCTCGGTGGGCCAGGAGGGTTAGAGTTCGCGCCATGTTTGCTTCTCGTTGGCTCGGCCTGCGCGTCTTGGGGGCTGCGCTCGCCCTGTGCCTACTCGCCCCGGTCGGTTCCGCGTTCGCGCAGGGCGCGGATGCTACGGTCGACATGTCCAGCTTCAGCTTCAAACCCGCGGAAGTGCACATTCTGCCGGGTCAGACGGTGCTCTGGACCAACAGCGACCCCGTTCAGCACACCGTCACGGCGGACGATGGCTCGTTCGACTCGGGCCTGGTCGACTCCGGTACGACGTTCAGCATGAGCTTTGATGCGCCGGGCGCCTATCAGTATTACTGTCAGCCGCACGGCGGGCCGGGTGGCGTCGGCATGTCGGGCGTTGTTGTGGTCGACGACCCGAATGCTGGTGGCCCCGCGGAATAGTCCCGACACCACAAGTTCGGCCGACTGCAATCTGGAGCCCGACGGCGGCTTGTCGGCCCGACTTTCAGGGAGCATGGCGTACTCGGGCGCTTGAGAGCTTCGGGGGCTCGAAAGGGGGGAGAAACACAATGCGTCTGCTTTCGCTGGCAGTGGTGCTCGGGGTGCTGGCAAGCGCGTGCTTGCCAGCACCATCTGCCGTTGCACCGACGGCCGCGACCAGGGACACGCTCAAACTGCGCGTGGGCGTGGCCACGAGTCCGGCGCCCGCGCTGCCCGAGTCCGCGTTGTGGCTGGCGCGCGACCTCGGCTTCTATCAAAAGGAAGGCCTCGACGTCGACATCACCGAGGTGAACGCCACGCCTTCGCTCATCACCGCGTTGCGCGTTGGCGAGATCGACGTCGGCGACATCAACTCCGAGGATGTCATCCGCCTGACAGCCAGCAAAGACCTCGAAATGCGGACCATCAACTCCACGAGCGGCCGCAACTTTTTCATGATCGTCGGCAAGGACAGCATCGGCTCGGTGCTCGAGCTGCAGGGCAAGTCATTCGCTATTTCCCGCGTGGGTAGCCAGGACCACACGCTGTCGGCGAAGGTGATGGCGGCCAAAGGCCTGCCGCCGGATGCTGTCAATTACGTGGCGGTGGGCGCACCGAACGTGCGCGCCCAGGCGCTCGTGGCCGGGCAGATCGATGCCACCACCATGTCGCTCGGCACCTGGGTGACGGTGCAGAACCAGAAGAACATCAAAGTGCTGGTGAGCGTCGACGACTTTTTCAACGCGTTGCCGCTGGGCAACAAGGGCAACGCGGTGACCACGAAAGTGCTGGCTGAAAAGCCCGAGGCGCTGCGACGATTCACGGCGGCGCTGATCAAGACCAGCCGCTACCTCGCCCAGAACAAGTCCGCCTGGGTGGATGCCATGGCCAGGCTGCGGCCGGATATCAGTCGCGGCGACCTGGAGTACCTGTGGGACCAGTTCGGCGCGTCGTGGGCGGTCAATGGGCAGTTGAACATGGGCGTCTACCAGGCGAGCACGGACTTCCTGTATGAGACGGGCACCTTCAACGACGCGCCCAGGATCGAGGCCAGGGATTGGGCCGATACCCAGTTTGTCGACGCCGTGCTGAAAGAGCTCGGCGTCTACGCCAACGTGGACGATCCCGGACGCCCCATCAAGTAATGCCCCAGAGGGGTCCCCTCCGCTTGGCGAGCGCTCCGCGCAGCTTCCCGCTCCGCGCAGGGTCGCTCCGCGCAGGGTTCCCGCTCCGCGTGTTTCGCTCCGCCGGCGATTCGCGCAGGTGCCGCTCCGCAGGCCGCTTTCGCGCAAAGTTCCTGCTCCGTGGGCCGCTTCACGCAGGGTTCTGCTCCGCGCGGGCGCTTCGCGCGGAGTCCGCTCCGAGGCGAGCGCACCGTGCAGGCTTCGCTCCGCGGGGCCGCCTCGCGCAGGTTCCCGCTCCGCGAGTTGCGCTCCGCACAGGTTTCGCTTCGCGGCGGCACTCGGTGCAGGTCCACTCTGTGGCGAGCGCTTCGCGCAGAGGCGGCTCCGTGGCGAGCGGCTCCGAGCAGGTTCCCGCTCCGCAGGTTCCCGCTCCGCGGGGGCGCTTCGCGCAAGTTCCCGCTCCGTGGGCCGCTTCGCGCAGGTTCCGCTCCGGTGGGGCATTCCGTGCAGGGTTCCGGTCCGCGGGAGGCGCTCCGCGCAGGCTTCGCTCCCCGCGGGGCGCTTCGCGCAGAGTCGGCTGCGTGGCGAGCGCCCGGCGCAGGTTGCCTTCTCGGGAGTCACTTCGTGCAGGTTCCCTTCTCGCGAGTCACCTCGTGCAGGTTGCCCTCTCGGGGAGGTACTTCGTGCAGGGTCCCCTTCGGGGAGGGCGCGGTGATCTGATGCGGTGTGGTGATGGGGGAATGGCCTGGGCGTGACGGCGCCGCGGATCGATGTGCGCGGCGTCTCCAAGACGTTTCATCGTCGGCGGGGGAAGGTGGACGCGCCAGTCGAAGCGCTGCGCGACGTGTCACTGCAGGTGACCGCGGGCGAGTTCGTGTGTCTCGTTGGCCCGTCGGGCTGCGGCAAGACGACGCTGCTGCGTCTGATGGACGGTTTGCTCGAGCCCGACACGGGCCAGGTCATCATCGACGGCGAGCGGCCGGCCACACCGGGCCGGCACGCCGCGTTCGTCTTCCAGTCCTTCCGCCTGTTGCCCTGGCGCACCGTGCTCGACAACGTGGTCTTCCCCCTCCAGGTCCAGGCCGTCGCCAACCCGGAGCGCCTGGCTCGCGCGCGCGACTACCTGCGGCTGGTGGGACTGGAAGACTTCGAGCACAGCTATCCGCACGAGCTGTCCGGCGGCATGCAGCAACGTGTTGGCCTGGCGCGGGCGCTTGCGCTCGAGCCCGAGATCCTGCTCATGGATGAGCCGTTCGCCGCGCTGGACGCCCAGACACGCGAATTCATGCAGCTCGAGCTCGGGCGGATCTGGGAGCACCTGGGCATCGCCATCGTGTTCGTCACGCACAGCCTGGACGAGGCGCTGTTTCTGGCCGACCGCATCGTGCTGATGGGCCCACGGCCCGGCACGGTTAAAGAGGTGTTGCCGGTGTCGCTGCCGCGGCCCAGGTGGAGCTACGACTTCCGGGCGACGCCTGAGTTCCTCGAGCGGCGCGCCTATCTCTGGCAGCGCATCCGTGGTATGGTCGCGGACCAGCCGGAGTTCCGCGTGGCGCGCGCCGACGAGGCGCTCACGCCTGCGATCCGGCCGTAGGAAGGCGGCCGAAAGTTGGAGAATGCCTGAACATCTCGGTGGCCGCCTTCCT
>CBJLVJ010000285.1:0-4957 GCA_966426465.1 uncultured bacterium
GAGCAACCGTCTTTTCGCTCAGCACCAACTCGGCTGCGATGCCTCGATTCGTTTTGCCGCTTGCCACTAACCGAAGAACATCCGCCTCGCGCGCACTCAGACCACCGGACAGCCGGCGAGTGCGGCTGTTCCGTACGTCGTTCGACTCGTCCTGTCCGCCGGTGGCGAGTGCATACGCGACAGCTTCCTCCAGGGGCATCGTGTATCCGTCTTTCCATGCCGCCTCGAAGCGGGCCGCCCGGAGCTTGTTGCGCAGCGACGCAACATCCTCGTCTCGCCGCGCTCGATTGAACGGATCCAGAGCCAGGTCCACTGACTCTCGCAGCGCCTGCGAGGCGGCAAAGAGTCGGGCCGCGCACACGTCCTGGCCGCTATGCGCAGCGACGCTTGCCAGTGCACTGAGGCAATGGGCAATGCCCTCCTTATCGCCTAGCTCATGCTTGATAATCAGCGATTCACTGTTCAGCACCACCGCCTGTTCGTGCTCGCCGCGCTGCTCCGCCAGATGGCCCAGGTTCAGAAGCGAGTTGCTGACAGCCCACCTGTCGCCCAACTCGCGCTTGAGGGCGAGGCTTTCACCAAACAGCGCCGCCGCTCGTTCCAGGTCACCTGTCACGTGCGCCACGATCCCCAGGCTGTTGAGCGCCCAGGCCATCCCGCGCCTGTCGAGCAGGTCTCGCGAGAGGCTGAGGCTCTCCTCGTACAGCTTCGTGGCTTGCTCGGGATCGCCCTGGATGTGCGCGACGATCCCCAGGTCATGCAGCGACCAGGCCAGGCCCCACTTGTCCCCCAGCCTCCGGGACAGCATCAGGCTTTGCTCGTGAAGGACCTTCGCTCGCTGATAGTCCCCAACGGACCGCGCCAGAAAGCCAGCCCGGCCGAACGCCTTCGCCCGCAGCCCAGCGAGTCCTTCATCGTCGGTGGCGGCCATGAGTGCCGTATCGAGCCACTGTTGCCCTTCATGCCAATAGCCGCGGATATGCCAGAACTGCCAGAGCGCGCCAGCTAGCCGGAGGACCAGACGCACGTCCTGGTGCTCGAGCGACCAACGCAGGGCGGCGCGGAGGTTATCGTGCTCCCGTTCCATCCGAGCCAGCAAATGCACCTGCCCCGGCCCACGAAGCAATTCCTGCTCCACTTCCTCCGCCAGGGCAAGAAAGAACGTGGCGTGCTGGCGCTGGATGGTGTCGCTGTCGCCAACCTCGGCGAGCCGTTCGTGCGCGTACTGGCGTACGGTATCCAGCGCCCCATAGCGCACGCCGTCGCCCCGCGCTTCCGGCTCGGCGAACACCAGTGATTTATCCACCAACCCCGCCAACAGGTCGAGAATCTGGGAAGGCTCAATGCCCACGCCGGAGCACACCGCCTCGGCCGCTTCGAGGGTCCAGCCACCGGCGAACACCGATAGCCGCTCGAAGACGCGCTGCTCAGCCTCGAGGAGCAGCTCGTAGCTCCAATCTAGCGTGGCGCGCAACGTGTGCTGCCGCGCGGGGGCCGAGCGTCTGCCTCCCACGAGCAGCCGAAATCGATCGGCGAGCCGTTCATCGATCTGCTGGACGCTCAACAGCCTCACTCGAGCCGCGGACAGCTCGATCGCGAGTGGGATGCCCTCGACCCGACGGCAAATATCGAGTACAGCGGGCGCATTCGCGTCGGTTACTTCGAACGTCGGTGCCGTCGCCGTTGCGCGTTCGACGAAGAGCCGAACAGATTCATTCCGGTTTACCGCCTCCAGTGATTGCCTATCGCATGCGTCAGGAATAGTGAGTGGCGGGACGGACCAGGTAATTTCACCTGCCACATTAAGAGGTTCTCGGCTGGTGGCCAGAATGTGTATGTATGGACAACGACTCAGCAGGGCAGCCGCCAGGTCGGCGCAGGCGACGACCATGTGCTCACAGGTGTCGAGTACAAGCAGGAGCCGGCGTGCCTCCAGCGCTAAAGTAAGCGTCTGGACAACCGGCTTGCCAGTTTGCTCACGAATACCGAGCACGGCGCCTACTGACTGGGGAAGCAGCAGCGGATCACGAAGCGCCGCCAGGTCGACGAGCCACACCCCGTCAGCAAACTTGTCCACCTGACCGGCCGCCACGCGCAATGCCAACCTGGTCTTTCCGACGCCGCCGGGCCCGAGAAGCGTCAGCAGCTGGGCCGTCTCGAGCAGGCGCGCCACGTCATGCCGCTCGCGCTCCCGCCCGACGAAGCTGGTCAGCTGCAGCGGCAGGTTGTGCCGCCGCCCAGCAGCCACGGGTAGCCCTGGCGCGTGCTCGCCCTGGGAGTGAGGCGATGTGCCGGACTCCCGTTCGGCCAGGCTCGCCGCGACTGATTGCAGGCGCAACTCGCCGAGCTCGGCCGACCGTCCCAGATAGGCTTTGTGGAGCCGGCCAGCGCGCCGTCGGTACGCATACCAGTACCAGCCCGTCTTCTGGCGCTCGCGCCGCGCGGTGAACGTGATCGGGCCGTGCTCAAAGCGGAACGACCTTGACGTCGGCGCATCCAGCCAGTGCGCCCAGTCGGCGCTGCCGATCGGGATTGCCCGGGCCATATCTCCAAGTCGGAGAGTGCCATCACGGACAATCGGAGTCTTGCGTGTCACTCTTCCACCAGGACGATCGTCGGGCAGACTGCGCTCGACTGCTACCAACGAGTATGGCACAAGTTAGGTAACTCTGGTGGCGGGAATGGGTAATGGAGGGCTGCCATCGGCATATCGGCAGATCGACATGACGGCTGGGTGCCCGCGCCAGCGTCCGCCATGAGCCGTTGCATCAGGTCGTGGCCGTCGACAGTCCTGCAGGGCTGTACAACGCATTGGAGCCGGTCTCCAGAACCATCCAGCGCCCCCTGAACCGTACATGTGGTACCGCGTGCGGTGCAGCGGCGACAGCGCTTCGGGCGCGGCTCAACCGTGGCTCAACCGCGGCTCAACATGGGCTGCATGGTCTGGCCCGATGGTGCCGATCCCGGCGCTCCGCCGGTGGGAGAGGGGCCGTGAAGATGGTCAGTAACGCGGACGACCGCGGTCCGCATGATCAGCTTCAAGGAGGGGCACTCACCCGGGCGGAGCGTCGGGCCCTTCGTGCCAGGTGGCACGGCCGCTGGCAGGCACCATGCTCGGCGCGCAGGCGATTTGGCAGCATCGGGCAGGTCTGATAGGGCGGGGGGCTGATCGGTGCGGTGCAGCCTCGAGCGCGCGGCGTACGGTCATCCGTGCCGCTGCGCGACATGGCGCAGGATCCCGCCATACGCCGGATGCAGCAATTGGTCAGGCAGTTGTAAGGAAGCGTTCAGCCTTGGCGAGGGGTGCCGTGAGCAAACTGAGGCAACACGCAGGAACGTTCGAGCGCAACAACCCCTTTCACTCTCGAGGAGAGCAATCGACCATGACCAACCCAACCAGCAGCCGAGTTGTTTACGCCATCGAGCCCGCCACCAACGACACGCACGATCGCCCGTACCGCTTCGGCAAGCCCCTGGCCTACCTCTCCGAGCGCCAGCAGGCGCGGCTGCTGATCGTGCGCGGTCGCCTGCAGGACACCACCGCCGCCACCGATCGGCAGGCCGCCTGATCGGCCGTCAGCCAGCCAGCGCCCCGCGCAGGGAAGGACCACGACCATGACCCTCATTGCCCTCCACACTCGGCGCGTGTACCGGCTCGAGCGACCGGCCCGCCGCCGCAACCCGCTTCGCCGGCTGCACCTGTTCTGGCGCCGCTACCGGCAGTGACACGCGGATCGCATGTCTGGTCGAAGTCACAAAGCACGTCGGTCGTGTTGAGCTCACGCCGCCCGGCCCCAGGCGGAGCCGGCCATGCCGATGGAGCTCAGCTTTGCTGGCGTACTTGCGCGACCCGAAACAGGGTCACCAGCCCGACACCGCCGACGATGTTGCCGGCTGTTGCGATGACCAGCCACAGCGCCAGGTCGGCCAGGCTGTGTTGCGTCAACCGGTAGCCGACCATCAGCACGGAAGCGCTCACGATCGAGTGCGACAGATTCGCAGCCATCAGCACGTACGCGCCTGCCGCAATCACGAGGATGCGACCCACCGTGTGCTGTACGGACAGCAAGGACCAGGTCAGCGTGCTCATCACGCCTCCGGCGAGCACGGCTGAGATGAAGATGGCGATCGGCTGCATGCCTAGCTTGTAGTCGGTGTACGCCGCGAACCCGTGCAGGATTGGCTGCCCGACGGCTTCGGGCGCCAGCAGCAGCACCGCCGTGCCAGCACAGCCAAGCATGTTGCCGGTCCACGACAGCCCCCACAGCAGCGCCAGTGACCCGAGTGTCCGTTCGGTGTTGAACACGGCGATCACCGGAATGAGGAAGTTCTCGGTGAACAGCTCCGAACGGCCCATGATCACAAAGATGAAGCCGATGGGAAACACGAGCCCGGCGAGCGTCAGCGCCTGATAGAGCCCGATGCCGCTGGAGCTGTCGAGCACGGAGCCGAGCACGGTCATCGCCGCCAGCGCACCGATGGACACCTCTCCGCCACCGATCACGGCGGTCAGCAGAATCTCGAGATTGGACCGGTCGAGGCGTCGAGAGCCAACCGACTCAGCGCGGCGTTCAATGTGCGCCGGCTCTTGCTCGATGATGTTTTCGGCCGTCGGCGTGGTGCCCGTGTTCTTCCGTGCGCTCATCCAGCCGGCGGCTCTCCCTGGTTGGCCATGCACGCGCCGTGCCGTGGCTCGACCCAGAAGCGCGGCCGAAAACGTCGAGAATGTCCATGAATCTCAGTGGCCGCGCTCCCTGGGCCAATCTGTCGAAGATGCTTTATCCGGGCCGACTGCGACCTGGGCCAAACAACGGCTTGTCGGCCGAACTTCCAGGCCGAGCTATGGCGCGCTCAGAGCGGTCCGCACGCCTGCTGCATGAGCGTGGCGGTATCGGCATCGTCGGCGACTTCGAAAACGCTCGCACGCTGGATGCCCATGGGATGGAATGGTGGTACG
>CBJLVJ010000286.1:0-4954 GCA_966426465.1 uncultured bacterium
ACGGCGGTCAGTTGCCGGCCGGCTCGTGGTACGTCAAGTTTCGTGTCGACCGTGACGCGCATGGCTGGCGTGCCCTGGAATTTCTGGCCTGGTTGATCAACAACGACTACCAGCGCGCCGAGCATCATGTGACGCTCTTTCCGACCGCGCCGCCGCCGTACCTGAACACGCCTGGTCGGGTGCTGGCGTTTGCGCTGGAGGGCTACGACGGCGAGGACCCCAACCAGCTCGCGGAGTGGATGGACCAGCTGCGGAGGAGGGTGTACGTCCCGCCGACCCCGTCCAGGGCAGTGGCCCGTCAGCAGCGGCTCCGAGCGCCGCGCGCAGGCCGCTCTGTCCCGGAGGGAACCGCGTAATCAGCGCGGCTAGCCGCAACGTGGCGATCAGGCGGCGGGTCGGATGCGGCCGTGGGGAAGCGGACCGTTGTGTCGGGCGTACCTGCCGGGCACTATCGGCGAGCGCCTCAACAGAGCGCCACCGGCTGCAAGCAGCGCGGCCATGTCTTCCGCAGGCAGCGGCCGGGCGAAGTAGTAGCCCTGGCCCCGTCCGCAGCCAAGCTCCTGCAGCGCGGCGAGCTGCTCGGCGTCTTCGATACCCTCCGCGGTCGTGCTGAGGCCCAATGTGCCGGCAAAGGCGACGATGGCGCGCACGATGCCGGCGTCCTCGCTCGAGCGCGCCACCCCGTCGACGAAGGCCTTGTCGACCTTGAGCGTATCGACCGGAAACCGCTTCAGATAACTCAGTGACGAGTAACCGGTGCCAAAATCATCGATGGCGATGCGCACCCCGGTTGCCTTCAGCCGGTGGAGCGTTGCAACCGTCAGCTCGGCGTCGTCCATGGCCACGCCTTCGGTAATCTCCAGCTTCAGGAAACCCGGGTCCAGCCCGGTCTGACGCAAAATCCGCGCGACGTCCTCCGCCAGGCCGGGCTGCTGGAACTGGCGCGCCGAAAGGTTGATGCCCATCACCAGACCGACGCCAGGCGACCTCGCATGCCACGCGCGCGCTTGCCGGCACGCCTGCTCGAGCACCCACCGCCCCAGCTGCACGATCAGACCAGCCTCTTCGGCCAGAGGAATGAACTCGGCCGGCGAGATCAGTCCACGCTGTGGGTGCTCCCAGCGGACGAGCGCCTCGGCTTCAACCAGCTTCCCCGTGGTCAGGTCGACGATCGGCTGGTAGTGGACCCGAAACTCTTCGTCCTCGAGCGCATGCCGCAGCTCGGCGAGCAGCTCGAGCCGGTCCGGAGTGTTGGGGTCCTGCTCTTGCGAGTAGACGGCCGATCCGATGCCGCGCCGTTTGGCGACGTACATCGCCACGTCGGCCCGCCGAGAGAGCGTGTCGACGTCCGTGCCGTGATCCGGAAACAGGGCGATACCCACGGAGGCACCGACATCCAGGGTGTAGCCGTCCAGCACCAGTGGGCGCTGCAATCGCTGATGCAGTACCTCTACCGCACGCGTTGCCTCGTCGATCCGCGCCCCCGGCAAAAGCAGCGCGAACTCGTCGCCTCCCAGTCGGGCAACCGTGTCGCACCCCCGCGCCGCGGTCCGAAGGCGCGCGCCGATCTCGCGGAGCAGCAAGTCACCATGATGGTGGCCGAGTGTGTCGTTGACGTCCTTGAAGCGGTCCAGGTCCATCACCAGCAATGCCAGGGCCTGCCCGGCCGCGATCCCCTGCTGCAGGCGGTGCTGGAGCAGGGCGCGATTAGGTAGTCCGGTCAACTGATCGTGCAGCGCCTGGTGCTCGAGCGCCTCGTTCAGACGACGGGCGTCGTCGAGCCGCGCCGTCATCTCGCGCGCCGCCTGGCGTGCCTTGCTCACGTACAGTTGGGTCGAAGCCCAGGGTAGGACCACCAGCGCGGCCACCAGCAGCAGCCCCTGTGGGCTCCCTTGCGCCGCGATCGCCATCACGTAACCAATCGTGATGAGCAGACCGTAATTGATCGCCAGCCAGCGGTAGTTCTGGGTCCAGGTCTGGCGCAAAGGTGCGCCCGTGCTGAGATGGATGGCGATGGTGACCAGCCCGGTGTTGGTCAGAAAGTACGCCGCGCCCGCCCCGAGCACCGCCAGACTGTCGGCTCCGAGCTGCACCGGCGGAGCCTGGCCGCGCAGGAGCTGGTACGTCGCCGAGGCGGCCGCCGCCGCGAGCAGCCAGGTAGCCCAGTTGAACACAGACTTCTGGACGGGTCGCCGCCGCGGCCACAGCGCATGTACCAGCGAACCGGCCAGCGTGACGAGGGCGAACCCGCCCGGCGTGTAGCTGATGGCCGCCGCGAAGGTCACCGCGACCGAGGCCGAGACGGTGCTCGCCTCGATGCCTACCTGGAGCAGCTGAGCAGCCGCGCACAAGCAGGCCAGGAACACGACACAGTCCCAGGCCGGGGCGGGGCGACCGTCACCGCCGAGCATGACCGTCGAAGCGGCGATGACCGTGACAGCCACGACATAGAGGTCGATGCCCCGGATCTCGAAGCGGCGGCGCGCTGCGCCGTCACCGGAGCCGGAGCGAGGCGGATACAGGCTAAAAGTGGGGATCATCTCGTGTGAAAGCGGGCCCGCAACCTTGGCCTGGCGCATGCCCTGCATCTAGCATCGGCCGGTTCCCGCGCTCGGCCAGTGCCGCCAACGCCCGCCGCGCCTGACGTGCCCTGGACGCATACAGCGCAAGCGACGTCCATGACAGCAGCACGAGGCCGGTGCTGCTCGCAAAGGCCGTTGGGCCGCCTGTTTCGACGGCAGCGCCCGCGCCGGCGCCGATCATCGCCATGAGCACGAAGCTGGGCGCAACCTCGAGATAATTGTCGGACCACACGGTCCACAGCGACGGTCCAGCATCCAGGCTGATCGCGCCGGCAATCAGCCCGGTGTTCGCCCCAAAGTAGGCCAGCGCCGCGATGACCGCGGTGAGCGTGTCGGCCAGGTAGCCGTTTGACGACGGCCCGCCCAGCACCTGGTAGACGGTGGCGGCGGCCGCCGCGGCCAGTACCAGGACGGCGTTGAACACCGCCTTGACTGGCGCCTGCCGGCGGAAGAGGGCGTGTGCGGCGGTCCCGGCCAGACCAACGATGGCGGCTCCGCCAAGTCCGAGCCATACGAGTGCCATAAAGCTGACGGCGACCGTGGGCGAGACGCTGCTCGCCCGCGGCAAGGCCACCCGCAACAACTGGGCGGCCCCGCACACAAGCGCCAGGAGCACGACCCAGTTGGTTGGCCCGTGAGGCGTGGTCGCCACGGCGAGCAAGGCAACCACGCCCCCGAGCACGACCACTCCACCGACGTACACCTCGATCGCGCGGGGCAATCGCCGGGTCGTCGACAGGCTGCGCATGGGAATACCCGAAGGCATGCCTAGTCAGGCAGGATGTTCAACTGGCTGGTCGTGTCCCAGGCCGCGCCAGTGTCCCAGGTCGTGTTGTCCCAGGTGACGTTGTCCCAGGTGACGTTGTCCCAGGTGACGTTCTCCCAGCTGACGTTGTCCCAGGTCACGTTGTCCCAGCTGACGTTGTCCCAGGTGACGTTGCTCCACGCCACACCCTTGGAATCCACGCCGCCGTTGAAGCTCAGGTCCCTGAAGAGCAGCGGTTGGGTGCCCTTGATGAGCGGGTAGACCATGCGCGCGAAGGCGTCGGACACACGTGCCCGGTTCGGCCTGGCCGTGCTCGTCGCGTTGAGCAGGGCGGCATTGATGTCCAACGCACCCGCCCCGACCTGGGCCACGCTTGCTCCTGTGACCTGGCGCGCACTGCGCGTCAGGATGTCCTTGACCTGGTCCGGCTTGAGGCCCCCGTTCTTCTGGAGCAGCAATGCGGCGGCACCGGCCACCTGCGGTGCGGCCTGCGAGGTGCCCGACAGGCGGAAATAGTTGGTCTCGACGACGCGGTCCGGGAGCAGGAGGTCCAGCGTGCTGCCCGGCACCCGCAGCGACACGATGCGGCGGCCAGGCGCCGCCAGGTCCGGCTTCATGAGCCCGTCGAAGCTCGGCCCGACGCTGGCGAATGGAGTGACCACATCGTCGCCGGGCGCGGCGCTGCCCGCGTCGTCGATCGCGCCGACGGCGATGACGAAGGGGTCGTAGGCGGGCGTTGTGATCGTGCCAGCTGCTGGTCCGAGGTTGCCCGCCGCGGTTACCACGGTGATGCCTGCGTGCCAGGCGATCTCCGCCATCGCGGCGAGCGGGTCCGCCAGGTATGAGGTGGTCGCTGGCGCACCCAACGAGAGATTGATGACGCGGATGTTGTACTGGGCGCGGTGCTGGATGGCCCATTGCAGGGCTGCGATCACGTCGGACAGCTTGCCGGCGCCGTTGGCGTCGAGCACTCGCAGCGAGATCAGGTTGGCGTTCGGCGCGACACCGGTGCGCCCCGGCGTGGCTGGGCTCAGCAGCGTCGCCGGAATGGCCGGACCGTTGCCAGCGATGATGCCGGCCACGTGTGTGCCGTGGCCACCCGCATCTCCGGCGCTCACCAGACCAGTTCCCAGGGTCAGATCGACTGAGACCAGGATGCGCGCAGCGATGTCCGGGTTGGGCGCAATGCCAGAGTCGATCACCGCCACCGCGACGCCGGTGCCGTCCACGCCGGCCGTCTGCCAGGCCGCCGCCGCGCCATCCGCCTGGGCGTAGATGCTGGCGGTGTCCGTGGCGACGGTGGACGAGAGGCGTACGGTCGTGTCCTCGTTGATGTACTCGACGTCTGGTTGAGCGGCCAGCGCGGCGATGGCTCGCCCGGACAGCCGTGCGCTCGTGGCGCCGAGAAGTCCCAGGGCGCGGCGCGGGCTGCCACCGACGGTGCGCACCCGCTCGGCCATGCGCTGCGAGCGCTGCGCCACGCCACTGGTGGCCGTCACATGCTGAGCCTGGACGATCACGTCGTAGGTCGCAGCCGGGTTCGCCGCGATACGCGCCACCAGGGCGGGGTCGGACAGCTCGATGTGCCGCACCTTGTTGGTCTTGG
>CBJLVJ010000287.1:0-4944 GCA_966426465.1 uncultured bacterium
CGCGCCGCTTGCCGCGGAGTTTGTGTTACAAGCGACGGCAGCTGGGGCGGCCAGGTAGCCATTGTCCACGATCGGGTCGTTTCGACCCTGGCCGCGGTGCTCGCCCTGGTCGACTCGCCGGGTAGCAGGGCCGCGAGCGCGGTCGAACGCGGAATCGCCTTCCTGACCCGGTCTCTCCCTCGCATTGACGAGGACTACGTCGAGACCGTTGGCTTCGAGCTGATCATGCCACCGCTGCTGGTGCAGGCACGCCGGCTTGGTCTGCCCTTGCCGGCGGCCGCGGCCGCAAGCATCGATCGGCTGCGGGCCGACAAACTCCAACGCCTTCCGCCTGCGTTCGCCTACTTCGGCCTGACCTCGCTGACCCACTCGCTGGAGTTCCTGGGCGAGGACCTGCAGCCCGACCTGGTGCGGCGCTGGCGCGCGAGCAATGGCTCATACGGCGCATCTCCGTCCGCCACGGCCTACGTTCTGACGCGCCAGTGGGACGAGGGCGCTGCCTCATATCTGCGCGCCGTGCTGGCCCTGTCCAACGGCGGGGGTGCCTGCAATGTGTTTCCGTTCGAGATTTTCGAGCGAGCCTGGGTGCTGTATTCCCTGGGACCCCTGGCCAAGCGGGTGGCCGCACACCGGCCCGTACTTGCGCGTCTGGCGGCTGACTGGTCGCCCGCTGGCGTGGGGTTCACCCACGAAGGAGTGGGCCCAGACGGCGACGACACCGCGATGACCCTGCGGGTGCTCAACGAGTACGGCCTACTACCTTCTTCCTCTGGAGTGCTGCGACTGTTCGAGGCCGACGGTCACTTCTTCTGCCTACCGCTCGAGCGCAATCCCTCGGTGAGCACCAATGCACACATCCTGGAGGCACTCAACGCGGTGAAGGACCACGTCGACCGAGCCCGTCTCATCGACAAGGCGGTGCAGTTCCTGGAGTCGAGCCGCGTCGATGGTCGCTACTGGCGAGACAAGTGGCACGTTTCGCCGTATTACGCGACGAGCCAGGTGATTCGGGCGCTGGCGTGCCCGGAGCAACGGGCGGTGCACCTGACCGAGGCAGGCGTAGCGTGGCTGTTGGAAACCCAGCACGCAAATGGCTCCTGGAGCGAGCTCCAACCGGACGGAACCTGCGAGGAGACGGCTCACGTGCTCCTGGGGTTGAGCTGCCTGGCACGACCTGGCGACGTCGTCGTCGACGCCATGCGTCGGGCCGCGAGCTACGTGTGGCAGCACATCGACCAGCAGAACCATCCCGAGCTCTGGGTAGGTAAAGGGCTGTACACGCCACACGCCGTGGTCCGCGCCGTCGTACTTGGCGCCCTCTACGCGTGCGAGCGTGCTCTGGCGGCCGTGCCCCGGTGAGGGACGGGGCTCGGGCGTACATCCTGTACGCCCGGAACTGCTGGCCAGACGGTAGTGCCGCCGAGCACAGGCTGCTGGCTCTGCAGATGCGGATCATCGTCGCCATCGACGATGCGCTGGAGCACTCTCCGCCGCTGGCCACCGCCGACGAGGAGTACCGGACAGTCCTCCCGTGGCACGCGCCGCGACCGGATGCTGTTGCCGCCACACGTGCACCCATTCGGCGCGCGGTGAAGCACCTGGATGCCGCGCTCGACCGCCATGCTCGGCAGGTGCTCGGCCCAGCAGGGGTTTCGAGGCAGGTGAACACCTGGTGGCGCTCGGAAGCAGAGGCGCTGGTAGCCGCCGCGTGGCAAGAGGCGCGCTGGCGGACTCTGGTCATGCCCGATGAGGCGACGTACCTCGGCGTCGCCGAACACAGCATCGGCGTTGGTTGGCTCGCTGCTACGCTTGCGCGCCTGAGTGGAGCCCGGTGCGCACCCGTCGCGGGAAGTCGGCTCGAGGCAGCAATCCGCGCCGTGGCGGTCGCGGTGCGCACCGCCAACGATTTGCAGGACGTGGAGCGCGAGCGGGCCGAGGGCAAGGTCCAGTTGCTGTTCCTGCGCGCGCGCGTCTGGAGGCATGTCGCCACGCCCGGCGAAGCCGAGCGCCGCGCGCGGGCGGGGCTCAAAGCTGAGCTCGCGCACCGCGTGGCCACGGCCAATGCGCTCCTGGAGCCGCCCGGTTGCGCCGACGCAGCGCGGCTGCGCCGAGGCTTGAAAGGCGTACTCACGGCCGCGATGGCGCTGTACGCTGAGGACACCCATGGTGCGGCGCACGAAGTGTGTGCCCTTTCTGACACGGTGAGCTGATGCGGCGCTTGAGACGCAGCTGGCTCGACCAGATCGCCAACGGCAAGCGGTCAGATGCGCCGCAGCCAGTACCGCCGCTCGAGCCCGCGGAGGCACACGTTATCCGCGTGGAACGCGCGCTGGTGGTTGTGCGCTGGCTCGCCGTGTTGCTGGTTTCGATCGCTGCGCCGTTCGCCCAGTTCAGCCCGGGCGAGCTTGTCGGCATTTACGGAGTAGCCGCGCTCGGTGCGCTGTACACCGTGTTCCTGCAGGTCATCGTCCTGGAGCGCCATGCCGCATGGCTCTCAGGCGGTTATCTCACCGCCGCGGCCGACGCTGTCCTGGTGTCGCTGGTCGTCTTGGTTTCAGGGGGCGCCAGCAGCACGTTCGCCCTGGCGTATTTTCTGGAAGTGGTGGCTGTGGCAGTCCGCTTCGGGCAGCGTGCATCGTTCATCGCGGCCATTCTGTGTCTGGGTCTGTATACCGCCGTCGCGGCCTTGCACCCGGCGGGCGTTCCGTCCACTGGCGAGATCGCGCTGCGCTTCGGCTTTCTCGTGCTGACCGGGCTCCTGGCCGGCTACCTGGCCAGTGAGGCGCGGCATAGCCAGCTTGCGCTGGCTGCGGAGCTTCGCCGGACGAGGGAGCTGCACCGCGAGAGCACTGCGTTGGCCGAGGAGAATGCGGAGCTGTCGGCACATCTGCGCCAGCGCCTGGCCGAGCTCGAGACAACCCATGCCCAGCTCGTACGGTCCACCAAGCTCGCCGCGATTGGTGAGCTGGCCGCCAACGTCGCCCATGAAATCAACAATCCCCTCACCGGGGTGTTGTCCCTGGTGGAGCTGATCCAGGAGGAGTCGGCCGAGGACCAGTCCCACCAGGCGGACCTGGAGACCATCCGAGCCGAAACGCTGCGGGTGCGGGCGGTGGTGCGTAGTCTGCTCGACTTCGCACGGCAGACGCCGCCCCAGCTGGAGCTCACCGACCCGCGGCCGGTGCTGGCCGGCGTTTTACCGCTGGTGCGCAAACGGGCGGCGGTAGCTGGTGTCGAGATCCACCAGGCTCATGCTGCGGAGCCGCTGCCGATTGTGGTGGACACCGGTCAATTGAAGCAAGTGCTCATCAACTTGCTGACCAATGCCATCGATGCGATGCCCGACGGCGGCGACATTTTCGTGCGCACCGAACGCCAGGATGACGAGATCGTGATCACCGTCCGTGACACCGGCCCGGGCATCCCGCCGGAGCACGCCGACCGGATCTTCGAGCCTTTCTTCACCACCAAATCGGCCGTGTCGGGCACCGGGCTGGGCCTGTCTGTGAGTCTGGGGATCATCGAGCGCCACGGCGGCAGGATCACCGTCGAGAGCCAGCCGGGTCATGGCGCAACGTTTGCAGTGCGTCTCCCGGCGGGTGTTGGAGCGACAAGCGAATGCGTCGGCGAGCGGCACGATCCAATGATGGTCGGCGAAGGGAACTGAGCCGATGGCTCAGGAGCGCATCCTCGTCGTCGATGATGAGCCGACCGTTCGCCGGGCGTGCGTCAGAGCGCTCACCCGGCGCGACTACGACGTGTACGCGGTGGAGAGTGGCCCCGATGCCCTGGCGTTGCTTCGGGCCGAGTCGTTCGACCTGCTGCTCACCGATATCAAGATGCCCGGCATGGACGGACTCGAGCTCTTGCGCCTGGCCCGAGAGGTCGACCCAAGCCTGCTGGCGGTGATCCTCACCGGTTACGGCACCGTCGAGAACTGCACCACGTCCATCCAGCTAGGTGTTAGCGGTTTCGTCGCGAAGCCATTCACACTCCAGGATCTGACCGAGACGATCGCCAACGCCTTCGACAAAGCGCACCTCATGCGCGAGAACGTTCGCCTCAAGACACTGGAGCTCGCCTACGAAGCCCGCCGCGAGGCGGAGCAGGAACGCATGCGCTTCGCCCAGGAGCAGGCTGCGCGTACGGCGGCGGAGGCGGGCCAGCAGCGGCTCCAGGTACTGGCTGAGGCCAGCCACCGCCTGGCGAGCTCACTCGACTACGCCACAACCTTGCGGGACATTGCCGGTATCGTCGTGCCGCGGCTCGCCGACTGGTGCGTCCTCGACGTCAGCCACGACGAGTCACCTGACCAGGAGATCGTGGTCCGGCACGCCGACCCACTGAAGCAGGAGCGCGCGAGGGAGCTGGTCCAGCGCCTGGCGGTGCTGCCACAGCCGCTCTTCCGGGCCACGCAGCTCGTGCGCGAGCAGCGCTCCGCACTGTATCCCAGGCTCCCCGAAGCAACGGTCCTGGTCGCCACGGCCGACGCGGCGCTGGAGGCCCTGTTCAGGGAGGTTGGCCTGAGCTCCTACCTGTGTGTCCCACTCGCGGCGCGCGGTCGGAATATCGGCGTGTTGGCACTCGTGAGGACGGAGGCCAGCAACGAGTATGACAGGGACGACCTCCTCCTGGCTGAGGAGCTCGGGCACCGCTGTGCCCTGGCCATCGACAATGCGCGGCTGCACCAGCAGGCACAACAGGCGCTCAGCGTCCGCAACGAGTTCCTGTCGGTAGCGGCGCACGAGCTGAAGACGCCGGTGACCAGCCTGCGCGGTTATGCGCAGGTCTTGATTCGCCACTTCGAGCAGGGCAAAGAGCTCGACGCGTCCGTGCTGTCGCGCGCACTCCATACGGTCGACTACCAGTCAGTCAAACTGGTTCGCCTGATCGCGCAGCTCCTGGACGTCTCGCGCATCGAGGCTGGCAAGCTCGTCCTCGACC
>CBJLVJ010000288.1:0-4940 GCA_966426465.1 uncultured bacterium
CCCATCGACGCGAGCACCTGATCGGGCGCATCAGGTAATCCGACGGGATCCGATGGCTTTTCGCGGAATGCGCGAATGCGACCGCGCTCGCCGGGTTCGATCACGCCGAAGGCGCTCGCTTCGTGGATCGGCGCGCGCACGCCAGCCACGGTCAACCCGGCGCCACTTGCGACGTGGGCCGTCAGCATGTGGCGCGGGTCCATGCGATAGATGTGATCGGCGCCAAAGACCAGGATGTAGTCAGGCTGCTCGTCGTACACCAGGTTCAGGTTCTGGAAGATGGCGTCGGCGGAGCCGGCGAACCAGCGCGGCCCGCGGCGCATCTGGGCGGGCACGGACGCCACGTAGTTGTTGAGCAACGTGCTCAACCGCCAGGTCTGGGCGATGTGGCGATCGAGGCTGTGGCTCTTGTATTGCGTCAGGACGACGATCTTGAAGAACCCGGCGTTGACCAGGTTGGACAGCACGAAGTCGATCAGCCGATAGGCCCCGCCGAACGGGACGGCGGGCTTCGCGCGGTCTGCCGTCAGCGGCATCAGGCGCTTGCCCTCGCCACCGGCGAGCACCATCGAGAGCACGTGCATCAGCAGTGTCCTGGGCTATTGAACACCACCGTCTGCTACTGGTGTGACGGCGATTGCCGGGGCGCGTTCCGAACCAGGCGCGGCACGGCTTGCGAGCGCGCCGCCGGTTCGAATGGTCGTGGGCCAGAGTACGTTTGGACGCCCGATAGGCGTCCCGCGGGGGGTCTGGCAGCCCGACTTTTCCTTGGATTTTCCCGCCGGACGGCGCACACTGCCGCGACCGGAGCCTGAATGAAGAGACTGCATACCCTGTTTGCCCGCCCACTCGTGCGTATCGTCGGCGTGTCGCTGCTGATTTCACTCGCCTTGATGTTGATCATCCTGCGCAACCAGGAGCGGCTGACAGCCCACAGTGGCGCGCAGTCGATCGCCGCGAGCGAAGCCGCCACGATCGTCAAAAGCGGCCAGGCGCGGTCAATCGAGGTGGAGGTCGATCACGCGTACGTGAAGACGGACACCGCCGAGTACGTGTTCGTGAAGGACCGCGAGGCGTCGGTGCCGCAGATGCTCGCCACGCTGGGGGTCAGTCCCTCCGAGCTGGCGTCGGTCACGTACGCCGTCGGCGAGGTGTCGCCCATCCCGTGGGGTGAGGTCGTCCCGAGCGCGGTGCTCGCGCTGTTGCTGGTGGGCTTCCTGTTCCTGTCGATGCGGCGGAACAGCCACGGGCCGGGGCTCAGCTTCGGTCGTAGTCGCGCGCGTCGCTTCGTCGGTCAGGCTCAGAAGGTGACCTTTGACGACGTCGCCGGTGCTATCGAAGCCAAGGAGGAATTGTTCGAGATCGTCGAGTTCCTCAAGTCACCCCAGAAATTCGCGGCCATGGGCGCGCGCATTCCCAAAGGCGTGCTGCTGGTCGGGCCGCCAGGCACTGGCAAGACCCTGATCAGCCGCGCGGTGGCCGGCGAAGCCGGCGTGCCCTTCTTCAGCATCTCGGGCTCCGAATTTGTCGAGATGTTCGTGGGTGTCGGCGCAAGTCGCGTGCGCGATCTGTTCGAGCAGGCCAAACGGCAGGCTCCCAGCATCATCTTCGTCGACGAGATCGACGCCGTCGGCCGCAAGCGCAGCGCCAGCCACGGCGGTGGCGCGCACGACGAGCGCGAGCAGACGCTCAATCAGATCCTGGTCGAGATGGACGGTTTCGAGGGCACCAGGCACGTCATCGTGATCGCGGCCACGAATCGGCCGGACGTGCTCGACCCGGCCCTCCTGCGGCCAGGTCGCTTCGATCGACAGGTGATGCTGGCCAACCCCGACGTGCGGGAGCGCACGGCCATTCTCGAGGTTCACGCCAAGGGCAAGCCGATCGAGCGCGAGGTCAAGCTCGAGACTCTGGCCCGCTCGACGCCGGGCTTCTCGGGAGCCGATCTGGCCAACCTGGTCAACGAGGCGGCCATCCTGGCCGTCCGCCGCAGCCGCTCGGCCATCGCCATGAACGACCTGCAGGAGGCGATCGATCGGGTCATTGGCGGGCCGCAGAAGAAGGCGCGGGTCATGTCCGAGCTGGAGCAGCGCCGCACCGCTTACCACGAGGGTGGCCACGCCGTGGTCGGTCGGTTCAGCGAGAACCACGACCCGGTGCACAAGGTCACGATCGTCTCGCGTGGGCGGATGGGCGGCTATACACGCTTTCTGCCCGAGGAGGATCGGCACTACATGACGCGCGCCGGCTTCGAGGCGATGATCGCGTCGGCGCTGGGTGGCTGGGTAGCCGAGCGGTTGGTGTTCGGCGACGTGAGCACGGGCGCTTCAAACGACATTGAAAAGGCGACCAGCATCGCCCGCAGCATGGTCACGACGTACGGGATGAGCGATAGCCTCGGGCCGCAGGCGCTCGGCCAGCGGGATTCCGGTGGCTTCGTCGGCGCCCAGACTGACGGTCGAACCTACTCTGAGCGAGTCGCCGAGGCGATCGACGCCGAGGTCCGCGCATTGATCGACGCCGGGGTGGGGCAGGCCGAAGACATTCTGCTGCGCAACCGGGCCGTGCTCGACGCGCTCGCCTTGCGCCTGATGCAGGACGAGACGATCGAAGGCGACGACCTGGAGGAGATCTTCCAGGGCGGCAGTGAGGCCGACGGGGTCGTCACGCCGCTCGTACGCCCGCGGCAGCGCCCTGGCTCGACGAACCTGCTGCCTCTGCCCAGGGTGGCATCTGGTCTGGCGAGCACGGTTTCGGACACGTACCCGCGTGAAGACGCATCGCCGTTCCCCGGCGGGGAGCCCGCCCGTGGAGACGACAGCGTCACGCCGGCGCCCATGGGCTAGCGGCCCCCTCGGGGAACTGAAAAGCTAGATCGTTCGGCCGCGACTGACCACCAGGTTGTAGATCGCCACAATGACGGCGAGCACCAGCAACAGGTGGATGAGACCGCCGGCCACGTTGAGCGTGAAGCCGCCGACCCACAATAGAAGCAACAAAACGACCAACAACCAAAGCATGCTGGTAACCTCCTGACGCGCAGGAGTTCGCACCTTGTGTGCCACGCTTGCCGGCCCGCGCGAAGTTGCTACGCTCAGCACTGTGCGTCGATTGACGGGCAAACGTGCCCTTCTGGAGCAACTGATCGCCGACGATGTGAGCTACATCTTCGGCAACCCTGGCACGACCGAGCAGGGCTTCATGGACATCCTGCAGGACTATCCGCAGGTGCAGTTCATGCTGGCGCTGCACGAGGGGGTCGCCGTGTCGATGGCCGATGCCTACGCGCGGGTGTCGCGCCGACCCGCCTTCGTCGAGCTGCACATCACGCCAGGGCTGGGCAACGGCATGGGCATGATGCACAACGCGCGCATCGGCAAAACGCCGCTGGTCATCTACGCCGGGCAATCGCCGAGCAACGTCCTGCTCCAGGAGCCGCACCTGTCCGGTCCGCTGGTCGACATGGCGCGCCCGATTGCCAAGTGGGCGGCACAGATCGAGCACGCGCACGACGTGCCCCGCGCCCTGCGTCGCGCCTTCAAGATCGCCGCTGAGCCGCCTCAGGGCCCGGTGTTCCTGGCCCTGCCAATGGACGTGCTCGACGCCGAAGCCGACATGGACATCGCGCCCACGACGTACACCAACTGGCGGGCGCGCCCCGACGCCGCCGGCCTGGCCGACGTGGCAGATCTGCTGGCCAGGGCGCAGCGACCGATGCTCCTGGTCGGCGACTCGGTCGCGCTGGCCGAGGCGCAGACCGAGGTCACACGCGTGGCGGAGCTGCTGGGCGCGCCGATGTTCGAGTGCTACGCCTCCGAGTTCAACGTGCCGGCGTGTCATCCGCTGTACCTGGGCAGCGTCGATTTCGTCTCGCCGAAGAACATTCGCTCGATCCTGGCCGATTGCGACGTGCTGTTCGTGGTGGGCGCGCCGGTGTTCCAACTGATCTTTCCCGAACCCGAAAACCCGGTGATCGGGCCCGGCACGCGGCTGGTCCAGCTGGATTGCTTCACCCACGAAATCGGCAAGAACGTGCGGCCCGACATCGGCCTGCTGGGCGACCCCAGGTCCGGCCTGGCCGAGCTCGAAGGGCTGTTGCGCGAACGGCTGAGCGGGGTAGCGCTGCAGGCCGCGGCGGAGCGTCGAAAGAGCGCCGAAGCGCGAGTCGCGCGGGCGAACGAGGGCTACTGGGCCAACGCGCGCAAGAGCTGGGATTCGACGCCGATCAGCGGGCCGCGGCTGATGCACGAGATCAAGCAGGTGCTGCCCGACAATGCGCTGGTGTTCTCCGAAGGCGTGACCAACACGAAGCACATCGAAATGGCTCTGGCGCCCGAAACGCCGGCCCAACTGGTCAAGGTGCGCGGCGGGGGCATTGGACCCGGGCTGCCCGGCGCACTCGGCGCCGCGCTCGCGCGGCCGGACCGCAAAGTGGTCGGCATCGCATCGGACGGGGCGGCGATGTACAGCGTCACGGCCTTGTGGACCGCGGCGCACCACAAGATCCCGGTGACCTACGTCATGCTCAGCAACCGGGCCTATCGCATTCTGAAGCTGAACATGGTCGATTACCTCGGGCCGGCTGCCAGGGATCGAGAGTTCGTCGGGATGGACCTGGTCGAACCCGAGCTACGCTTCGACCGACTCGCCGAAGCCATGGGTGTACCGGCCCGACGGGTCGAGACGCCCGACGAGCTGGCGCCGGCCCTGCGCGAAGCGATGTGCACGCGCGATGGGCCGTTCCTGCTGGACGTCGTCCTCGAGAGCCCGGTCCCCGGCCGCTAGCACAGAAGCGCCGCCTCGCTGTCTGCCATGAGGGCAACCGCGGACGGGCACAAGCGGCTCGCGAGCGAGCTTGCCGAGCGCTGCCGCGCGCTTGCCAGAAAGCTCGGCCCCGCCGAGGCGGAGCGACGCGCCTTCGACGAGGTGCTCGGGCGCGG
>CBJLVJ010000289.1:0-4929 GCA_966426465.1 uncultured bacterium
GTTCAAAATGCCAGCAATTTGGGCGTCGGTATGCTCGTTGAGCAACTCATTGATGGTGGCCACCACCTCGGGTTTTGTCTGACGAAGCTGCCAGGCTCTGCCTGGGAGTGGTAACTGGAGCGTGCGTGTCGCTCCACCGCGAAAGCGGACGTGTGGCCGTCAGTTGATCGTTGCGCAGGAGCGTGACGTCTTCGATGAGCAGGCGCGCCAGACGCTTGCGTTCGCGCGCCGGCGTTCGCGGGTCTCGCCGCAGCTGCGGAAGATCGGTCGCAATGGGCCAGCTGGGGTTCAGTGTAAAGCCGGACTGGTTTCGAGCAGGTGCTCGCGTTCCTGGCGAGCTTGGCCGCACCGGCGACCGATGTCGTTGTCGGCTGGAAGCCACCGGACACTATCACCTCACGCTGGTCGAGTTCCTCATCGGTGCGGGCTACCAGGTGATACTCCTGGACCCCTATCTGCAGCGCAGTTCCGTCGGTCGGAGGGGCACACGGCCAAGACCGGCCGTCTGGATGCACGGGCGCTCGCCCGGTACCTCGCGCTCCAGCCGCGGAGCGTGGATGCCCAGCCCGATGGCAGGTTCGTCGCGCTGCGGGAGTTGACACGCTTTCGTGCCGATCTGGTGCGCGATCGGACTGCCGCGCTCCATGGCTGGTTGCGGCGACGACGAGGGAGTTACGCGTGGCGCGCGTGGGGCTGTTGAAGTACTCGACTCACCTGGCGTCCTCAGAAGTAGTCGATCGCCGAAGCGCACTGGGACGATCGCCCACGCTCACCGTTGTAGAACGACTGTCCACTGGCGGGATCCTGCCACTGGGAACCAGCCGGGTCGGAGCCTGGAGCGGCCGATCGAGCAATTGGGTAGTTACCCGCATGTCTTCGTTTATTACGGAGCGCACACTGACGCCGTCGGGGGTTCGCCGGACGACGCGCGCCGGATGGCCGCGCCACCCGGCGGACCTGCGACTGACGGATCTCCCCTCTGGAAGGGAGGAGCGAGCGATGCGTGGTGCTCACCAATCGCTATGCCTGGTTCTGTGGATCCTGCCGGTTCTCACCTTACTGGCTGCGTGCACGCCCGCGGCGCCGGCAAACAGTATGCCGAGTGCAAAAAGCACGCAACCAGCGGTCGGTGCACCGACCGTGCAGACAGACCGCGCTGCTCCGGCGGACAGCCTCGCTCCCGCTAATGAGAAGTCCCTCGGTCGTACGCCGACAACGGGCGGTGCGCTTACTGTCGGCCTGAACTCCCAGATCGCGGCCCTCGATCCCAACAAGCTGTCCTCAGCCATCGACGAGTCGCTGTCATATCAGCTTTACGACCGACTGGTGGCTGTCAGTTCTCGCGGTGCCCGCATTGATCCGTGGCTTGCCAGTGCGTGGACGATGAGCCCTGACGGGCGCGCCTACGTATTCAAGCTCCGGTCAGACGTGAAATTTCACGATGGCGGGTCTTTCGACGCCAATTCCGCGAAGAAGAACTTCGAGCGACTGTCGGCGAGCGCCGCTGACGCGCGCATTCGAGAAATTGCGCGGAGGCTGAAAACGGTCAGTGCACCGGACGATACAACACTGCGCGTCGAACTGGACTCGCCATTTCCGGCGTTCTTGACGGCCCTGGAGGCTGTGCCCATGCTTTCGCCAGCAGCCTGGGAGCGGTGGGGCGACGACTTCGGACAACATCCGGTGGGCACCGGACCATTCAAGCTCAAGGAGTGGGTGCCCCAGGATCATTTCACGCTCGAACGCAACCCCGACTACGCGTGGCCTCCAGCGACCTCGACCAACCCGGGCCCGGCATATCTGGACTCGGTGACGTTCAAACTTATCCAGGATCCCCCGGCCCGGCTGGTGAGCCTCGAGTCCGGCGATACGCAGATGATCACGTACACGCCACTTCAGGACGTCGCGCGTATTGCATCCGAGGCGGGCTTCAAGATCGTCAGGGGCAGTTCGCCCGGTATGCCACTCACGTTCTTCGTGAACCTGAACTATGGCCTGCTTGCCGATCGCCAGGTTCGCGTAGCGATCCAGTCGGCACTCGACCGCTCCGACATCATCCAGGCTGGTGGATATGGCGTGCCGATACCTGCGGCGGGGCTGCTGTCTTCAACGACCAGATGCTTCTCCGACTCATTCGGCGCCGCTTTTCCTTTTGATCCATCTCGGGCGAGGCAGCTGCTGGACGAAGCTGGCTGGCTGGTGGGACCTGACGGGATACGCGAGAAGGATAGCGATCGCCTTACCTTCGACCTCGTGCACTTTCCCGATTACGCCAACGTCGCGGCGGTTGTGCAGGGCCAGCTCCGCGAGATTGGCATCCAGGTCGACCTGAAGATGCTTGATCTGGCCGCCGCTGTGGCTCTCATGCGGGCTGGGCAAGCACCGAGTTTCCTGGTAGGGGGCATATACACCGACGCGTCAGTGCTGAGCTCGTGGTTCCACTCTCGGGCGATCGGGACAAGCAGCGCATCCGGCGCCGTTCTGAAGGACGCACAGATCGACGCATTGTTAGATCACGCTGCTCAGGAGCCCGATCCTGACAAGCAGTGCATGCTCTATCAGCAGTTCGAGCAGCGCTACCTCGACGCGGCGGTTGCATACCCGGTCTGGGAGGTAGTGGCGGTTCTGGCAATGCGATCGAACGTGGAAGGCGTGCGACTCGTGCCAGCGGCACCGAACCTGCCCCTGTTCCAGGAGGTGTATCTCGATCGGTGACCGCCTGGGCAGCACGGCATGTCATCCGCCCAGTCGCTGACCGCTATACAGGCTTCCGATGTCGGCGTATAGTTGTGCGCGCACGGGGAGCGGCGTGCCCGGATCGATCGACGTCCGTAGGGGAAGCGCGGTGCCGGCCACGGGGCGGGTGCTGTGCGGGTCAGAACTGAAGCTGCGCCGTGTGGCGCTCGGCCTGACGCAGGCAGCTCTGGCCGACCTCCTGGGCGTAACGGCAAATACTGTCGCGCGCTGGGAGCGGGGGGAACAAGGCATCGCTCGTCCGCTTCGCGTTATCAGGATGCTGGTGCGGCAGGAGGAGCGGACCGCGCGAACACGGTCGCCCAGGTCGCCAGGTCCACACGTCCGGACCCGACCGAGATTGGACGGCCCTGGCTCGGCCGATGTGGCGCTGGGTGGCCCATCCGGCAGGCTCGACAATCTACCCGCCGAGGTTAGTCGGTTCATCGGTCGCGAGAAGGAACGCGCGGAGTTGATGCGGCTTCTTGCCACCGCACGGATGCTGACGCTGACCGGCCCAGGAGGCGTTGGCAAGACCCGCCTCGCCTTTCAGGTTGCGTGTGACGTGCTGCAGGGGTACCGCGACGGCGTGTGGGTTGTCGAACTCGGCGCGCTAACCGACTCGCAGCTTGTCCCGCATACCGTGGCGGCGGCGTTGGGCGTCATCGAGCAATCGGCCACCGCCCTGAGCGCCACGCTGGCCGATGCGCTGCGCCGGCGCCGACTTCTGCTGATCCTGGACAACTGCGAGCACCTGGTCGGGGCCTGTGCCGAGCTCGCCGGCATGCTGCTGCGGGCGTGCCCCGATATGCGCGTCCTGGCGACCAGCCGGCAGCCGCTCGGCGTAGCGGGCGAAGTCGTCTGGCGCGTTCCCTCCCTGTCGCTGCCGGTCTTCGACAGGGCGCCGCCCTGCGAGTTGGGCGATGCCGAAGCCGTGCAGTTCCTGGTGGATCGTATTTCGACCGGCTTGCCCCAGTTCGCCCTCGACGAGACCACCTCTCCTCAGGTCGCAGCAATCTGCCGGCAACTGGACGGCATCCCGCTGGCCCTGGAGTTGGCGGCCGCGCGCGTGCCCAGCCTCGGGCGAGTCGCGCTGGTCGAGCGCCTGTGCGGCCGTCTCAGGCTCTTCATCGGTGCTGAACGATCCGTACCGATGCGCCACCAGACCCTGTACGCCACCCTCGAGTGGAGCTACGGCCTGTTGAATCGGTCCGAGCAACAGGTGCTCAATCGCCTGGCGGTTTTCGCCGCCGGCTGGACCCTGGAAGCCGCCGAAGTCGTGTGCGCCACCGGTGACGTTGGCATCGATATGGTCCCCGAATTGCTTGGGCGGCTCGTGGATAAGTCGCTCGTCCAAGTCGACGACCAGGTAGACGGCAGCCGGCGTTTCCGCCTTCTCGAGATGGTACGGCAGTATGCGCACGAGCAACTTGAGCAGGTCGGCGAGTATGAACGGGCTGGCTTGCGGCACGCGTCGTTCTTCCAAGCCCTGGCGGACCAGGTGTGCGTCGAAACGGTGAAAGCAAGTATGGCGCGGTGGCTCGACCGCGCCGAGCAGGAACACGACAACTTCCGCAGGGCGCTGGAATGGCTTATCCAGCACCGCGAAACTGAGCGAGCGCAAAAGCTGGCCGCCGACCTGAGGCGTTTCTGGTACATGCGCGGGTACCTCAGCGAAGGACGCAGCTGGTATGGCCGCGTGCTGGCGCTGCCCGGCTCGGCGACCACAGAGCGATGTCTGGCTCTGATCGCGGCGGCCTTGCTTTGTCGCGAGGCCGGCGACTACGTGGCGATGCGCTCGCTAAACGAGCAAGCGTTCGAGATTGCGCGGTCCCTCGATGACCCGGGCTTGCAAGGACTCGCGTTGAACGGCCTTGGACAGCTGGCCCAGCTCGAAGGGCGGTTTGCCGAGGCTCGTATCACGACGGACGAGGCGCGGCGCCTGCACCAGCTGGCGGGCGACTCGGTGTGGATGGGCCTGGCAACGCACCATCTCGCACAGGTAGCCCGTGATGTGGGCGATTACGTCAGTGCTCGTGCTCTGGCCGAGGAGGCCCTCGCCGGGCGGCGCGTCCAGGCGCAGCGAGTAGAGCGGGCGGGGGGCGGGACGCGGTGGGACTGCAGCGCTTGGCGTGGGCGGGCGGGCGGGCGGGGCCGGAGAATGGGCGGGCGTGGCGGCGGCAGAGGCGTCGCGCA
>CBJLVJ010000290.1:0-4909 GCA_966426465.1 uncultured bacterium
TGCCAGAATGCCGAAGATGTCGAGCGCGGCGAGCGGGAAGCGCAGCGCCTCGATCGAGAAGTTGCCTCGTGGTTGGGACAGGGGCGATGCCACCTAGCGGTACCTCCGCGATTGCAGGGACAGCGTGCTGAGCACGATCCCGGCGAGGACCAGCGTCAGGTAATACACGACGTCGTTGCTCTGGATCACGCCCTGCGGAAAAGACTGGAAATGATTGATCACGCTGGTGTAGCTGACGATCGAGCCGAACGTGCCGCCCAGAAACTGGCCCAGGTTGTCGCTGAGCCACAGGATCAGCAGCAGCGCGAACGAGACAATGGCCGCCACGATCTGGTTTTGCGTCAGACTGGACGCCCACAAGCCGACCGACAGGAACGCGGCCGCCTGCAGGAAGATGCCGACATAGCCAGTGATGATCGGGCCGCGGTCTGGATTGCCGAAGATGAACAGAAACAGTGGGAAGACGAGAGTCAGCGCGAGCATCACCAGCACGAGCATGACCGACGCCAGGAACTTGCCGGTCACGATCTCCCACTCTTGAACGGGATTGGTGAGCAGGAGCTCGACGGTGCCGGTGCGCTGCTCTTCGGCGAGCAGGCGCATGCTGATGGCGGGCACGATGAACAGGTACAGCACGCTGACGTTCTGGACGAGACCGCGCAAGGAGGCCTCGCGGCCGTTGGCCAGGATTAGCGCGAACAAGTAGCCTGAAAGCGCAAGAAACAGCGCGATCACGACGTACGCCAGCGGCGACAGGAAGTAGCTGCGCAGCTCGCGCGTGGCTACCGCCCACACGTTCCTCATGCCGCCACCTCCACCGCCGCCGGCGCGTCCGTCGTCGTCAGCTGCAGGAAAATCTCCTCCAGGCTGAGATGCGCCGGGCGCAGCTCCATCAGCCCGAAGCCGTTCTGGACCACCGCGCAGGCCAGCGCTTCGCGGATGTCGGCGCCCACCTCGCTCTGCACGGTGAACGTGGCCGCGCCACTCACCTTGCCGTCGGTGTCCGCCTGCACGCTCAGTACGCGCGGCACGGCCTTCAGCGTCCTGGTCACCTGCTCGCGCGGACCGCGCACCATCACGGCGATGCTCTCGGCGCCTTTGAGGCGACGGTCGAGGTTCTCGGGCGTGTCCTCGGCGACCACGCGGCCGTTCGAGATGATCACGATGCGCGAGCACGTGGCGGCCACCTCGGGCAGGATGTGCGTGCTCAGGATAACGGTGTGCTCGCCGCCCAGCGACTTGATCAGGTTGCGCGTCTCGATGATCTGCTTCGGGTCGAGGCCGCTCGTCGGCTCATCCAGGATGAGCACTGGCGGATCGCCCAGCAGCGCCTGGGCCAGGCCGACGCGTTGACGCAGACCCTTCGACAGCTTGCCGATCTGGTCATTCGCCCGGTGGGCGATGCGCGCCTTTTCCATCGCGCGGTCGACCTCCCGACGGCGGTCTCGTGCGCCTTTGATCTTGCCCATGAAATCCAGATACGAGCGGACGCTCATGTCGGGATACAGCGGCACGGTCTCGGGCAGGTAGCCGATCCTGGCACGGGCCTGGAGTGATTGGCTGGCGACGTCGAAGCCGGCCACCTCGGCGCGCCCGCCTGAGGGCGGCAGGTAACCGGTGAGAATGCGCATGGTGGTGGTCTTCCCGGCGCCATTGGGGCCAAGAAAACCAAGCACCTCGCCTTTATCGACGTCGAACGTGACGTCTGCTACCGCCACGCGCGGTCCGTAGTTCTTGGTGAGGTGTTCGACGCGAATCAAGCTATGCGACCTCGGGGTAGTGCGTGCTCAAGGGCACGTGTGCGTGAAACTGTAGTGCGCGGCGGGGAGTATAGGTTTGCGTTTCCGAGCCGAGCAATGAACGCCGCCGTAAGAGTAGCGTTAAGACGAGGCCTACTCTGGTCTGAAGATGCCGCTCTCCGAAGTACCTGACCACGAGCCCCGCCTGGCGGTCTACGCGGGCGTGTTCGACCCTCCGACGATGGCCCACCTGGAGATCATCGAGAGCGCGCTGCGCATTTTCGACGAGGTCGTCGTGGTGGTGGGTTTCAATCCCAACAAGGCCGGCGCCCTGTTTTCGCCAGAGGAGCGCGTGCGCATGCTGGACGCGTCGATCCCGCCAGAGGCACGCTCGCGCGTGCGGGTGACCGCCTTCCACGGGCTGATCGCGCCGTACGCGGTGAGCCTGGGTGCGTGTGCCCTGGTGCGCGGCATGCGGCCGTACGCCGATGCCGACGCGGAGATCGCGCTGGCGCTCATGAACGAGCGTCTGGCGCCCAACGTGCCGACCGTCTTGCTGGTGACCAGCGCCAGGAACGTGTACCTGTCGAGCACCTTTGTGCGTGAGACGGCCACGCTCGGCGGCATGATCGTTCCGGGCTCAGTCCCGCCGCCGGTCGAGGAGGCCCTGCGCGAGCGTTTCGCACGATGAACCGTCTGGCCAGCGCGCTGATCGTGGGGGGCCTGCTCGTGCTGGCCTACGGCGCCGCGTGGCAGCTTGGGCTGGCGCCGGGCAGTCGGGTCAGTGTGCCGCCGCCCGTGGCGCTCGAACGGCCGCGTGCTACGCAGGCTGCCGTGCCGGCGCCTACGCAGGTTGCTGTCCCGGCGCCTCCGCAGATTGCCGCGTCGGCGCCAACACTGGCTGCCGTGGCCGCCACGACCGCGCTCGCCACGCCCGTTCCTGCAACGCCTGTCGCCGCGCCGCCGCCCACCCTCGCCCGAGCCCAGCTTGTCGCGGCCGACGCGTCGGAGCGCGACCGAGCCGCCCAGCAGCCGCCGCCCGGCTATGCCGTGCGTCTGGCCATTCCGGCCATCAAGCTCGATACGCCCGTTCAGCAGGGCGGCATCGTCGAAGACGCCCAGGGCAACCCGATCTGGGAGACACGGCCGTTCGTCGCGGTGCACTACGGCGAGCTCACCGCGCTCGTCGGCCAGGCCGGCAACGCCGTCATCGCCGGCCACGTGGTGACGCTCAACGAGGGCAACGTATTCCGCTTTCTGTACCAGCTCGAACTCGACGACCAGATTCAGGTGTGGGACGACCACGACCTGGAGCGCGACTACCACGTCGTCGACGTCAAGCTCGTGCCGCCGAGCGACGTCTCGGTCATGGACCCCACGCCCGACGAGAGGCTGACCCTGATCACCTGCGGGGGCACGTTCGACCCGGTCAAGCGCGAGTTCTCTGACCGCCTGATCGTCGTGGCCGAGCCGCTTTGACGGGTGCGTTTGGGCGTTCGGCTGACCCGCTAAACTGGTGACGTGACGTTCTCTCCGCCCGCAGGCGGCAGTGCCACGGCACGCAACGGGCGGGACACGGTCGACGGTCGGGTCGCCACCGATCCGGCGCACGGCGGACCGTTACCTGAAGCGACGTTGCCGGAGCTTTTTGGCCGCCTCATCAACGACCTCTCAGATCTGGCCGATCGCCAGATCGAGCTCGCCAAACTCGAGATCGGCGAAGCCAAGGACGACGCGATCGGCGCCGTCAAGCGCATTGCTATCGGCGCCGGCATCGCCGCCGCGGCTGGCCTGTTGCTGGTCATCTGGGCCTGGACCGCATTCATCTGGTTCTTCAACTGGCTGTTCGGCTTCATCTCATTTCCGACCCCGATAGGTACCCAGTCACTCGCCTGGGTGGGCTGGCTGCTCGGCGTGCTGGTGCCGGCGATCGCCGCGTGGGTGGCGTACAAACGCTTCATTCGGCGAGGGATCAGTGAGGCGATGGCTATCTGGCCGCCGCTTCCCCGTACACGGGAGACGCTCAAGGAGGACCTCGAATGGGTGCGAAGCCTGAGGACACGGAGCGCCAGATAACCCAGCTGCGCGCCGATATGTCGGCCGCGCTGGACGAGGTCGAGCGCCGGCTGCGCGGCGGGTTGCGAGGCGTCGCCACGGCCGAAGCGCGCATCACCAGCGTGCGCACCGGGCAGGAGGCGCTCGCCCAGGCGCGCGACAACCCTGCGCTGCTGGGCATCGGCGGCGTCGTGGCGGCCGGTGCGGTGGTGTACGGCGCCTTCGCGCTGATCAATGGATTGCGCGAGCGCGGCAAACCTCAGAACCGACTCAAGCGGGGCGTCAAGCAGGTGCGCGGCCAGGTGTCCGAGCGGGTCAGCACGGCCGAAGGTGCGGTGCGCCAGCTCGAGCAGGCGCTGATGCGATCCGTCCTGCTCAAGCTCCAGCCTGAAGAGGGCGGCTTTGTGCGCGTGACCGACGCGCGGCTGGAGCCGCCCAACAAAAAAAGGGGTCGTTCGAAGGTGATCAAGAAGGTGATCTGGGCAGCGCTGCTGTCGGTCTTTATGGCTCTGGGCAGTGTGTTGGCGCGCCGCGTGGCCGACACGGTATGGCGGGCGATGGTCCACGAAGAGCCGCCTACCGAAAAGCCCGAGAAGAGCAAGGTCGCCTCCTGATTCGTGCTCGCCGGCGAAGAGATGCGCCGCCTGCAGGTGGTCGCCTCGGCCGGCGCGGAGCAGGTCCAGCCGAACGGTGTGGACCTGTCGCTGGACGCCGCCTGGTCGTTCAGCAGTGAAGGCGCGCTGGGCAGCTCGTCCGAGTCGCGCCGCTTGTCAGAGCGGCAGGAGCTCGACTTCGACGCCGACGGCTGGCTAGCGCTCGGCCCGGGCGGCTACGGCATCCGCTACGCCGAATGGGTCGAGATGCCGGCCGATTGCGGCGGCCTGTGCTTTCCGCGCTCGAGTCTGCTGCGTATGGGCGCGCACGTGCCGACGGCGGTGTGGGACGCGGGCTACGCCGGCCGCGGCGAGGGCCTGCTGGTGGTGACCAATCCGCACGGCGTGCGTCTGCAGCGCGGCGCGCGCATCGTCCAGCTGGTGCTGTTCCGCCTGTCGGCGCCGCCCGAGACGGTCTACGCCGGGCGCTACCAGCACGAGAACCGCCGCTGAGGCCATCGA
>CBJLVJ010000291.1:0-4905 GCA_966426465.1 uncultured bacterium
GGTTGCGCAACCGTATCGACGGGCCATGGTCGCGCGGCCTGGGAGGCTGCCACGCGACTCATTCGGGAACAAGGGAAGGAGCAGCCCAATGCTTGCTGTTCGGCTCCGCATCGTAGGCGCGCCACGTTGGCGCCTGGCCGCGGCCTCGCTCCCCGCGGCGCTTGGTCTGATTGCCGCCGCCTGCGCGCCGTCGACCCCGCCGCCAGTCAACAACGCTCCGGGCGCCGCGGCCGCGCCCACCACGGCAGGCGCGGCGGCGGCCAAGCCGGCCGGCGGCGGCGCCAGCGGCACGGTCAGCGTGGCGATGGTTGGCAATCCGCAGATGAAGACGCTCGAACAGCTCAAAGGCGATTTCGAGTCGTCACACCCGGGTATCACGCTGAACCTGCTCGTGCTGCCCGAGAACCAGGTGCGTGACAAGGTCACCACCGATATCGCCACCGGTGCCGGGCAGTTCGACCTGGTCACCATCGGCATGTACGAGGTCCCGCTGTGGGCCAAGAACAAGTGGATCGACGAAGTCGGCAGCACCCTCCAACAGGACGCCAACTACGACTTCAACGACCTGTTCCCGAGCATCCGCAAAGGGCTGGAGCTGGACGGCAAGCTGTACGCCGCGCCGTTCTATGGCGAGAGCTCGGCGCTCATGTACCGCAAAGACATGCTGCAGAAGGCGGGTGTGACGCTCTCCGACAAGCCGACGTGGGACGAGGTGGCGGCTGCCGCCAAGAAGGTCCACAACCCGCCCAACCAGTTCGGCATCTGCCTGCGCGGACTACCCGGCTGGGGTGAGCAGCTCGCTCCGCTCGACACCGTCATCAACACGTACGGCGGCCGCTGGTACGACGAGAACTGGAAGGCGCAGCTTGACTCGCCCGAATCATCGGCGGCCATCAACTTCTACGTCGATACGCTCAAGACCGCCGGCGAGCCTGGCGCCACCCAGGCTGGCTTCACCGAGTGCGAGACGCTGATGGTCCAGGGCAAAGTCGGCATGTGGTACGACGCCACGTCCGGCGCCGACCTGGTGTTCGATCCCAAGCAGAACCCCAACGCGGCCAACATGGGCATGGCCTACGCGCCGATAAAAGAGAAGCCATACAGCGGTTGGCTGTGGGCGTGGGCCTTCGCGCTGGAGTCGAACTCGAAGAACAAGCCGGCCGCATATGAGTTCCTCAAGTGGGCCACGTCGAAGGACTACGTCAATCTGGTCGCCCAGAAGTCCGGCTGGGGCGCTGTGCCAACCGGGGCCCGCAAGTCGACCTACGACCAGGCGGGCTACAAGGACTACGCCAAAGGCTTCGCCGCGGTGACCCTGGACTCCATTGAAAACGCGGATCCCGCGCATCCGACGACCAAACCGGTGCCGTACACCGGCGTCCAGTTCGTACAGATCCCGGAGTTCGTGGACCTGGGCACGCGCGTGAGTCAGGAGTTCGCCGCTGCCATTGCCGGTCAGCAGAGCACCGACGACGCGATCAAGAAGGGCAACGATTACGCCAACCAGGTCGCCAAACAAGGCGGCTATCAGAAGTAGGGCGCGGTCGCCATGACTACTCCATCACAAACGCTCGCGTTGCCGCGCCGGCGACCGATTCCGGTGCCGCTGATCGGCGCGCTGAGAAACTGGTCGATCGGCAAGACACTGGTCGCGCCGGCCGTGGTCTACGCCATCATCGTCACCCAACTGCCGTTTGTCGTGACGATCTGGTACAGCCTGCTGCGCTGGAACTTGCTGCGGCCCGACAACATCCAGTTCGCCGGGCTCGACAACTACCTGTTCGTCATCACCGCCGACCCGATCTTTCCGGCAGCGCTTGTCAATACCCTCATCCTGACCATCGGCTCGGTTGTCCTGGCCCTGGTGATGGGGCTGATCTTTGCCGAGCTGGTCAACCACCGCTACCCCGGCCGGGGCATCGTGCGAACGATGTTCATCACGCCCTTCCTGATCATGCCGGTGGTCAGCGCGTTGGCCTGGAAGAACATGATGCTGAACCCGGTGTTCGGCGTCGTGGACTACCTGATGCAGCTGGTCGGCCTGCCGGCGGTGGACTGGCTGGCGCAGTTTCCGCTGTTTGCCATCACCGGTATCGTCGTCTGGCGCTGGGCGCCATTCATGATGCTCATCCTGCTGGCGGGCATGCAGTCGCTCAGCGACGAGATCCGCGAGGCTGCCCGCGTCGATGGTGTCTCGGCTTTACAGGAGTTCCGTTTCATCGTCCTGCCGCACCTGAGCCGCTTCATCCAGCTGGGCTCATTGCTCGGCTCCGTCTACATCGTCCAGGAGTTCGACAGCATCTACATGACGACGCAGGGTGGGCCGGGAACCTCCTCCACCAACCTGCCGTTCCTCATCTACCAGATTGCGTTCAACAAGAAGGACGTCGGCGAGGCGTCCGCACTCGGCGTCATGGTCGTGATCCTGACGATCATCGGCACGCGGTACCTGTTGCGCGTGCTCGCGCGCCTGTCGGAGGGAGACTAGCCATGGCCGTCCGCGCCGTTCCCCGCTCAGCCACTCCCGGCATCGAGCGAGCCCCGCTTGGCATCGCCATCGCTGGCTGGGTGCTCGCCCTGATCGGTTTCTTTCCGGTGATCTACCTGGTTGCCACCAGCTTGAAGACGGAGGCCGCGGCCGTCGTCCTGCCGCCGACGTTCCTTCCGCTGCCCGGGCTGAACCTGGCGCCGACAGAGATGCCGCCGTTCACGTTCGCGCCAACGTTCGAGCAGTACCAGACCATCCTGGACCGCGGCTTTGGGCCTTTCTTCGCTCGCTCACTGGTAGCCGTGATCGGCTCGGCGATCATCGTGCTGCTGCTGGCCGTGCCGTGCGCCTACGCGCTGGCATTCAGGATGATCGAAAGCTGGCGCGACACGTTGTTCTTCTTCATCTCGACAAAGTTCTTGCCGCCCGTCGGCATTATCGTGCCGATCTACATCATCGCCAACAACCTGCAGCTTCTGGATAACATTGTCGCGTTGCTGATTATGTACACGGCGATGAACCTGCCAATCGCGATCTGGATGTTGCGCTCGTTCTTCGAAGAGATTCCGCCCGATGTTGTCCAGGCAGCGCGCGTCGACGGCGCCAACGTGTGGACCGAGATGACGCAAATCATCCTGCCGATGGTCGCACCGGGGCTGACGGCGACCGTGTTCATCGGCTCCATCTTTGCCTGGAACGAGTTCTTTTTCGCGGTAAGTCTGACGGCCACCAAAGCCGCGACGGTGCCGATGTTCATGATCGGCTTCGTCACCTCCGAGGGTCTGTTCTGGGCGAAGCTGGCGGCGGCTGGAACGATGGCCATGCTGCCAGTTGTCCTGGTTGGCTGGATCGCGCAGCGACAGCTGGTGCGCGGCCTCTCGCTCGGCGCGGTGAAGTAAGCCACGATGGTCACCGTGCGCGACGTTGCCCGCCGGGCCGGAGTCTCCACCAGCACGGTATCGCACGTGCTGAATCGAACGCGCTTCGTCTCGGATGACCTGCGCGATCGAGTCCTGGCAGCCATGCACGAGCTCGAGTACCACCCGAACGCCGCTGCGCGGATGCTTTCGCTCAAGCGCTCCCACGCGCTCGGGTTGATCGTCTCCGACATCCGTAATCCGTTCTTCGCCTCGATCACTCGGGGCGTAGAGGATGTTGCACAGGAGCACGGCTACACCGTGGTCCTGTGCAACAGCGACGAGGACCTGGTGAAGGAGACCGCCTGCCTCAAGACGCTGCAGAGCGGGCAGGTCGACGGCGTGCTGCTGGCGTCGGCCGGGGTCGCCGATGAGCACGTGACGCGGCTGGTGCAGGCCGGCTACCCGGTGGTGCTGGTGGACCGCGACCTGCCTGAACTCGGCGCGCCCGCCGTCCTGCTCGATAATGAAGGCGCGGCCTACAGCGCCGTACGACATCTCATCGAGCGCGGCCACCAACGCATCGGCATGCTCAGTGGCCGAGCTTCAATTTCGACCACCACCGAACGCGTCGCCGGTTATCAACACGCACTCTCAGAGGCAGGGCTGGAGCTGGATGCGCGGCTGGTGATCTCGGGCGAATCAACCAGTGAAGGCGGCGTCGCCGCGACGCATGCGCTGCTCGACCTGGAGCCGCCACCCACCGCCATCTTTTCAGGCAACAACCTGATGAGCATCGGCGCGCTGAGCGCCATCGCCAGCCGAGGTCTGACGGTGCCCGACGACGTCGCGATGGTCGGCTTCGATGATTTTCCGTTTCCCTGGTCTGACGCATTCCGCCCCCACCTGACGACAGTTGCGCAGCCCACGTACGAGCTCGGGCGATGCGCGGCTGAGATACTGGTCCAGATGCTCGAAGGCTCGCTGACGCGGCCTGAGCCGCGCACGGTGCTGGAGGGCAAGCTGGTTATCCGCGAGTCGTCGGGAGCGCTTCTTCGCGGTCGGCCCAGAGCTCCCGCGGTGCCATGGGCTGCCACGCCCGGGTCCTGACGTGAGCGCCGACGACGTGTCCGGTCGGTCGGCCGTGGTCTGCCTGGGCGAGCTGCTGTTCGATTTCGTCGCCCTCGAGGACAGCGTGCGGCTCGAGCAGGCCACCACGTTCCATCGCGCGCCGGGTGGAGCGCCCGCCAACGTCGCGGTGGCCCTCACGCGGCTGGGCACCCGCGCCAGCTTCGTTGGCAAGATTGGCGGCGACGCGTTTGGCCGCTCGCTGCGGCAGACGCTCGCCGGCGAGGGAGTGGACCTGCGCGGGCTGGTCGAGGACAGCGCGGCGCGGACTCCGCTCGCGTTCGTCGGCTCGGACGGGCTGGGTGGACGCAGCTTCGTGTTCTACCACGATGGCATGGCGGACACCCTGCTCCGACCGGACGAGGTCAACCGCGACCTGATCGCCGGCGCGCGCGTGTTCCACTTCGGGTCGGTGACGCTGGCGGCTGAGCC
>CBJLVJ010000292.1:0-4904 GCA_966426465.1 uncultured bacterium
CTTGAGCTGGCGGAGCTGCTCCTTGATGGCCGCTTCACGCCGGCGATCTTCTTCTTCAGCCAGACGCTGCTGGCGGAGGCGTTGCTGCTCCGACCACAGCTGCTCCTGTACGATGCGGTCCTCCGCGGCTCGACGGCGAAGGTCCGACTGGCGTTCCTCCTCGATCGCCTCGATGCGCCGCCGTTCTTCCGCGGCACGCCGCTGCTCCCCCAGGAACTCGGAACCCAGCTGGATGACTCCGACGCGATACCGAAGCGAGAGCCGATCGCGCAGGACCTCAGGCGTCGGCAATGCCGTGAGCACGCCGCGCACGATCATGTCGGCGAAATCGCCGGAAACGGGCTGGCCGTGGCCTCCAGTCGGCGTACGGAATCGGTCGATAGCTGACGGAACGCGTCGAGCACTGTCTCACGAATGCTGTCGAAATTTGCCTCATACGCATCCAGCGCCTGGCGCAATCGTTGAGACGCCGCGGCGAACTCCCGCTCGAACTCCGGCCAGGCTCGCCATGGCAGCCAGCGGTACGCCGGCGTCTCGAACAGTGTTTCAACCAGGCGGAAGTGGTAGCTGTAGCGGTGCAGCGCGCTGTGAGCTTGCGCCGCCGGTCGCAACAGCGGCAGCCGGTAACGATCGGGCACCAGGCCACAGCGCGGCGGGTGGAATGCGAGGTCCGCGCCACGCGGCAGGGTGATCCCCAGGGCTTGCCAGTCAAGCCGGCGGTCCAGTAGCCCGAAATTGGACGCATTAACGTTGATGAACACTCCGCCCGAATCCAGCACAGACAGGTCGAACGGCAGGCGCTCGATGCTCGTGGCGGAGAGTCCAAGCTGGTTGGCGGCGCGAGCGGCGCGTCCGTCAACCTGCCGGACACTGTCGATCGCGACAATCGAACCATCGTCCGTGTCGCGCGGCTGTGTGGCGAACATCGTCATCTGAGGGCCACTTCAGCGGAGCCGCTCACGTGCGTGGCGGCTATTTCTCAAGCGTCGAGTCACGCGAAACCGGATGGCGCGAAACACCGTGCGGTTTTGCACTGTTGCACATAGCTGAACCTCCTGTGCTGGCGGTTCGTTCGTACTACCGTTCGAAACCGGTCGGCGATCGGCAGACCGCCGAAACGATGGCTGGGCGACACCACCGGTCGCCTCCGCGTGTGCTGGACTCAAGCCCGGCGTCTGACGCGGCGGGTACGTAACGCTAATCGGCGATCTCTGGACGTGCCTCGCAGCAGGTTGCTCCGCGAGGTGGAGCTGTCCGGCGGCGACTCATGGGAGGCGCGCGTTGATCAACCCCGAATCGTCGAACACGCGCACCGTGCTTGACGAGCGGAGACGGACTGGAAAGATGACCAGGTTGTCCGTCGCGGGATCGCGCGCTGACGGCACGCGGAGAGCTTCAATGACAGCAAGCTCATGCACGACACCGCCTAACAGCTGGGTTGGTGCGGACAGACCTGCGGCGCTCAGCGGGCGCCAGGGGGCGCACAATTCCGCCAGATTGGTAGAGAGCACCTCCTGCACGGCGGGATCAGTGAGGTCCACCACCGCCTGGAGCTCGTACTCGACCGACAGCAGGATGCGCGGCGGACCCTTTACACCCCGCAAGCCCTCGACAGTCTCGACCAGCGCTTCGACCTCGCGAAGCGCGGTAACGGGGCTGGACGCGAGATACAGCGCCTCGAACTGGCCGCGCATGTTGTAACGCCCGCCCGCGCGCAGCGAGCCAATGCTCGAGAGCGCCGTGGCCGCGTAGCGGGCCAGGATCAGCCGAAATGCAAGTCCGCGAAGGGGATGTGGGGCAAGCTGTCGGACAGCGACGACCAGCGCGTCGCGCGGCAGCATCGTTCAGTCTGGCTGGCCGGCGGCGATGGCGTGCGCGAGGTCCTCCACGGGACCAATCTGCCCGTCCAGCAGATAGGACAGCGGCGTACGACCCTCGAGCGCGGGGTGTGGCGCCCGCAGCCACACGCGGACATACGGCATCGAGCCGTCGAGGAGCTCACGAAGCAGCGTGACAGTCGCCATCAACCGGGTGAGCGGCTCCTGGAGCTTCGGCGACGACGGGTTCTTGCGGACCCCGCGCGCGGTCCAGCCCAGAACCTGCGCCATCTCGGCAGCTGACAATCCCAGGCTCTGACCGACACGCAGCGCGTCGTAGCGTCCGCTCGACGGATCGTGCGCTTCGAGCAGCGTGTGCTCGAGGAGGGTCGCCATAGTTCCCATACCATAGCACAAGCTGTTCCCATTGTGTTCCTCACTGGGCGAGCGCACGACGTCGGCGTGCTGAGATGCGTCTGGCGAGGCAGTGCCCGGTGACAGGATCACGGCTCGCTAGCAAGTGCAGGCCGCACAGGAGGACGCCTCCTTGATCGCGGCGGCGAACAGGGTGGCGCCGTTCGGTAGCACGGCCATTTCGGCAGGATCCTTGACGCCGTGTGGGAGCGTTACAGGGACCGCGCGCGGGCCGAAGGCCTGGACCAGCCTTGCGCTCGCGTCGCGGCCGGCGGCATCGGCGTCCATGACGATGTAGAGCCGGCTCCAGCGGCCGATCGCGTCGAGCATTGCGGGTCCGATCCCGGTGCCGCACAGCGCCAGACCCGGTACACCCCACTTGCGCAACGCGAGCACGTCCATCGGCCCTTCGACGATGCACACGCCGCGCAGGTCGGAGTTCGCCGCATCCCAGCCGAGAAGTGCCCGTCGGCCAGCCCCAGGAAGGCCCAGGTACCGCGGCTCAGTGTCATCACGGAGCGCCCGGCCGGTCGCCCACACGGCTTGGCCATTGCGACATTCGGGAAAAACGATCCGTCCCTCCATGTGCTCGCGTCCGTCGGCACGCAGCAGCCCGACGCGCCTGGCGGCCCTTTACCGGCAGGCCTCGCCACAGCAGGTAGGGCATTAGCTCTTCGCCCGCGGCATAGCCGACTCGCTCGCGTTCGAGGAGGGCGGGCTCGAAGCCGCGTCCGGCCATGTACGCAAGAGCGTTGCTGTCGGTCATCAGCCGATTGGTGTACAGCTCGATCGCGGCGCTGAGCGTTGCACGCTCGTCGGCGCCTAAGTCAGGGGGATTGCGGGACATACGCTGCGTACGCCTGGTCGGCCGGCAGCCACTCGTGGCTAAATGCCCCTGACCACCGCTGAGTCGCTCGACCGCTTCACGGAAGGACATGCCATCGATCCGCTGCACGAAGCTGATTGCATCACCGCGAGCGTCGCATCTGAAGCACACCCAGCGGCCAGAACGAGGGAACACTGCCAGATTCGGCCTGCCCCCGTCCACATGAAATGGACAACGCCCAGTGAAGTGACTCCCCGAACGGCGAAGCTCCACGCCGTACTCGGCGACCACGTCGACGATTGGATGCTGCAGACGAAGCTGGTCCGTATCAATGCGCGTCGCTGCAGTTGACGATCCGAGCACGCGCTCATAGGGCATGGACAACCCTCCCTGACTGGAGCCACCACGGTGGCCGGCGGTGGGTCTCGCCGTAAACGATCGAGCGAAACTAGCGCTCGAGGCGGAGCGCACTGAACAGGCCAGCGACCCTGAGCGAGAAGCCCGGCAACACCGTGCCGAACTCAATCGCGTCTTCGTCTCGCAATACGTGCGCGGTCTGATCACGCTCGAATCGCGCGACGGACCGGTCGGCTGGATTCACGAGCAGCGCGATACTGACATCCTTGTCGACGTACGAGAGGCAGCGCCGCACCAGCCAGTTCGTGCGCTGTTCAGGTGAGGCGATGTCGATGGCGATATCGGGCGGCGAATCGAACATGTTGGCCACTTCGCCCTCGTCGGTCCTGGGAATCCGGCCCCAGGCGAATACGGAGACGTCGGGCACGTAGGCAGCGCCGCCGAAGACGACGCGCAGTTCCAGAAACGCGAGCGCCAGTCGGCGGGGCTCGGCGAAACGGTTGATCCGCTCGCACATCGCGAGCTGCAAACGGCTGTGCTGTCCCTGCGGCGAGGCTTTCCGGACGACCGTCCCATCAGATTCAAGCTCCAGCGCGGGCTTTTCCTCTGGAAGCGCCAGGAACTCATCAAATGTGAGTCGTCGGGTGAAGGCCATGGTCTCGTGAGGGGTAGCTACCGTGATCGTAGACGTTGACAAGCGGCTTACCCGTTTTCACGGCTTGCCCGCAGCCACAGCCTGTACGAGCTCCGGTGGCAGGGCGCGCACGAAACGCGACGGCTGGCGAAGCTCGCGGCGCGGCTGGGGGCCGTCGGGATCCTTGAGGCGTGTTCGGCACCAGGTCAGATACACCTGCACCTGCGTCCGGGACAGGGCCACGTAGGCCAGGCGGCGCTCCTCGTCCCCAACACCGTCATCGGCACCACTGGCAACCGAGCGGCCGAACGGCAGCAAGCCCTCTTCAGCCCCGCAAATGAAGACCACCGGCCACTCGCGACCCTTGCTGCCATGGATCGTGAGCAGCGGAACCGCCGCCACATCCGTTGGGCTGGCTTCGAGGTCTCCCAGGTGAAGGTCCGCCAGCCAGGTTGCCAGGTCGGGAGCTTCCGAGCTGGCGAGCAGCTCGCGCAATGCCTGGACGTGCTCGAGATGGCCGCGGCGATTTGCCTGGCCGGTGAGCCAATCGGTGTAGGCAGTTCGCTCGATCACCAGGTCGAGCACCGCGTCGGGGCGAAGTGACGCGGCCTGGGCGTGAATCTCATTGAGGAGCGCCATCAGTCTTTCGACCGCCGCCCTGGCCGGCGTACCGCCGCGGCGGCTGGCCCAAGTCGGAAGCTCTTGGAGTGGTACTGGCTGGGTGCGGAAGGCGTGTTCGATCGAGCGCAGCCGTCGCGGCGGAGTGTTGAGGATTCTGCTGAGTGCTGGGGCATCGCTCGGTGTGTGCGCCAGTCGCAAGTAGGCGAGCAGGTCCTTCACTTCGGCGCATGCCAGC
>CBJLVJ010000293.1:0-4871 GCA_966426465.1 uncultured bacterium
GTCGATCCGCGTGTCCGCTACGCCTGAGGCCAGCGCAGCGAGCGCAGCCAGCGCAGCGAGCGCAGCGAGCGCAGCGAGCCCGCCGCGCAGCCCGGCGCCAGCCGCGCAGGCGTACATGCCCCAGCGGCGCCTGAGCGAGACGCGGGGATTCTGGTCCTCCTCGTGGGCGCGCTTCCGCAAGGACCGCGTCAGTATGGCCGCGCTGATTGTCCTGGTGTTGATCGCACTGACCGCGCTGCTCGCGCCGTGGTTCACCGCCAACGTTCTGCACACCGACCCCGCGCGCTTCATGCGTACCCCGCAGGGCCGCATCGCCACGCTGCAGCCGCCCGGGCCAGGCTACCTGCTGGGCACCGACGACCTCGGCCGTGACGTGTTGACGCGGCTGCTGTTCGCCGGTGGCGTATCGCTCTCGGTCGGGTTCGGCGTGGCGCTCGTGTCACTGGCCATCGGAGCGCCGCTCGGCGTGATCGCCGCCTATTACGGCGGCTGGATCGACGACGTGGTGAACGCGCTCGTGCAATTCGTGCTGAACATCCCCTCGCTGTTCGTGTTCATCGTGCTGTCGATCTTCTTCTCACCCAACGTGTGGCAGCTCGCGCTGATGTTCGGGGTCTTCTTCTGGCCGGGTACCACGCGGCAGGTGCGGAGCGTGGTGCTGTCCGTGCGTCGGCGTGACTACGTCGACGCGGCACGCGTGCTCGGCGCCGGCGACGCGCGAATTATGGTGCGCCACATCATGCCCAACGTCGCGTCCATCATGATGGTGGTAGCCGGCATCGACATGGCCACCGCGATCCTGGCGGAGTCGGGACTCAGCTTCCTCGGCTTTGGCGTGCCGGTGCCGCTGTCGAGCTGGGGAAACATGCTGAGCGGATCGCAGGACGTCTTCCGCACCGCTCCGTGGCTGGTCTATCCGCCGGGCGCGATGATCTTCATCACCGTGCTGGCGGTGTTCCTGCTGGCCGATGGACTCCGTGACGCGCTCGACCCCCGCCTGCGCGAGTAGACGAGCGCTCAGGGTCGGCGGAGCCGCTGCCGCGATCCTCTAGACTTGGCTCTTGTGCCAACATCGTTGCCGCGGAGCTCGCCCGTCGAGCAGCACGTCAACCCAGCCGGAGTCCTCGCCTTCCTCGACGGGCTCGACGCTCGACCTGACATCGAGATGCACAGCATCATGCTCGTGCGACACGGGCACGTGGTGGCCGAAGGCTGGTGGCGTCCGTACAGCGCCGAGCGACCCCATCTGCTGTACTCACTCAGCAAATCGTTCACGTCGACCGCGGCTGCCTTCGCCGCGGCTGAGGGTCTGCTGGACCTCGACGACACCGTGGTCTCGCACTTTCCCGAGTTCGAGGCGGACATCACCGATGCTGGCAGTCGCTCCATGCGCATCCGCCATGTCGCCGCGATGGCCAGCGGCCATGAGCAGGAAACGCTCACCCGAGCGCTTGCTCTGGACTCGCACGAGCCCGTTCGGGGCTTCCTGCTCATTCCGCCGGACCGTCCGCCAGGCACGGTATTCGCCTACAACCAGCCGTGCACCTACTCGTTGGCGAGCATCATCCAGCGCAACGCCGGAATGGCGCTCACAGACTACCTGCGACCTCGCCTGTTCGATCCGCTCGGTATCGGTGAAGTCGGATGGCACACCTTTCCACCTGGCCGCCAGCAGGGTTTCACCGGCCTGCACGCTCGCACGGAAGACGTCGCCAAACTGGGGCAGCTGTACTTGCAGCGTGGTCGTTGGGACGGTTCCCAGCTGATCTCGGAGGAGTGGGTGGCCGAAGCCACCTCTCGGCAGATTGACAACCCCAACCAGCCGAATCCGGATTGGCGCCAGGGCTACGGTTTCCAATTCTGGATGTCGCGCCACGGCTACCGCGGAGACGGGGCTTTTGGACAGTTTTGCGTCGTGCTGCCAGAACAGGACGCGGTCGTTGTCACAACGGCATCGACGGCCGACATGCAAGCTGTGCTCGACCTGATGTGGGCGCACCTGCTTCCGGCGCTGGGTGAGTCCACTCCCGATGCCAGCGCGCAGGATCAGCTCTCGTCTCGACTCGGTGGGCTCGAGCTGCCTGCATTCCAGGCTGACGGCGAGCCGGCGCAGCGCGAGGCGTGGCTTCGTGAGCCGTTCAGCGTGCTATCCGCCGCGGATGACCCTCAGGCTCGGGTTGCACTGGCCTCGATCGCCTTGCAAGACAGCGGCGCGGGGTGGCAGGTGACTCTGGCTGAAGTTGAGAATGCGCTGAGCTTTGCCGTAGGCACGCGCGGCTGGGCCGTGTCGACTCCAGCTGATGCGTTCGGCAAGGTGATTCCGGTCGCGGCGGCAGGCGGCTGGTGCGACCAGAAAACGCTCCGACTGGAGGTCATCTTCCTGGAGACGCCGCACCGCATGGACATCCTGTGTTCGCTTGACGACCACTGCGCCAGCGCGGCCTGGCGCTTGCCGCCACTCGGCGGTTTCCACCTCCAGCACTTGCGCAACCCGATCTGAGTCGCTTTCGAACAGCTCCGCCTGAGCGTCAAACATGGCGTAGTCTTCGAAGTGAATGTCAACCCAACTGATCGCGATCCGGCATGGCGAATCAAACTACAACCGCGAGCGGCGCTGGCAGGGCCAGTCGCAAGACGCGATGCTGAATGCGCTCGGCTGGCGCCAGGCGGCCTGTCTCGCCGACGCCCTGCGCGGGACGCATCCGGCCGCCCTGTTCAGCAGTGACCTGACGCGCGCGATGCAGACCGCGGTGCCCATCGCGGCGGCCGTCCGTTTACCGATCTATCCCGAGCCGCGCCTGCGCGAGATCGACGCCGGCAGCTGGACCGCTCGCTCGGTAGACGAGGTTGGGCGCGCCGAACCCGAGTGGGTGCGCGCCGGGAACGAGGCCCCGGCGACGACGAGCCCGACTGACGGCGAGACCCTGGCGCAGGCGCAAGAGCGCATCCTGGCCTTTGTGCAGGAACAGGCGAGCAGGTACGAGGGGCAGTCGATCGTAGTCGGCACCCACGGCGCGATCCTGCAAACACTGATGGCCGCCGCCCAGGGCCTGTCGCTCGATCAGCTCTGGCTGGACACACCCGCCCCGAACGGCGCCATCGTCCACATCGAGTGGCGCAGCGGCCGCCTGCGGCTGCTTGGCCCGCCAGGCGTGGACCACCTCGCGCCCCTCGGTGAAGAAGGCATCACCCTGGGCAGCGCTGGCGGCCCGGGCCCGGTCGTCGCCTGAGCGCGCGCGCCACTCGATAGATTGTCACTCGCCGCTGCAGCGCGGTATCTTCAATGTAGCGCTTCGTGCGCTCACGCATGCTTTCTGAACCTCCCAGTACCCGTTCACTTCTGAATACTCCAGCGACGCCGTCCTGCCAGGGAGGGTTCGCCTAGCCGACCGCCGTCTCGCTGACGACGCGGCGCGGGCGCCCCTTGCTGCAGGTGGCGCCCATTCTTTTGCCCTCAAAGGAGGCCGCCAATGCCGTACGTCAGCGAACTCATCGGTGCGCCGGTCCGTGGTCCGGACGGCCGGGTCGTCGCCAGAGTCAGCGACCTGCTCGTGCCGAGCAACGCCGATTACCCGGCGCTCGAAGCGGTCTCCCTCAAACCGGCCAAGGGCTCACCTCGGATCGTCCCGTGGTCGGCCATACGTGTGCTCGACCACGACAAGCTGGCGCTGACCAGCGACCTGCCCCAGACACCAAGCTTCGAACCGTCCTCGGAGGACCTGTCGCTAGCCCGACAGGTGCTCGACCGACAGATCATCGACGTCAACGGCGTCCGCGTGGTGCGGGTCAACGACCTGCAGCTGGCGGCCAGCGATGGCAACTACCGGCTGATCGGCGTCGACATCTCGACGGCGGCTCTGCTGCGTCGCATGGGCGCCACACGCGTGCTCGATGCGCTGGGCCTCAAACTGACGCCGAAGGCGATCGCCTGGGAGTCCGTCGAGCCCGTCGAATCCGGTAGTGCCGGTGTCAAGCTGAAGGTTTCCCACGAAGACCTCGCCAGGCTGCACCCGTCCGACATCGCCCAGATCATTTCCCAGCTCGACCAGCACCACGTGCACCAGGTCCTGGCGGAGCTCGACGACGAAGCGGCCGCGGACGCGTTCAGCGAAGTCAGCCCCGACTTGCAGCTCTCGCTGATCCGCGGCATGGAGCCCGAGCGTGCCGCCGACATCCTCGAGGAGATGGAGCCCGACGACGCCGCCGACATCCTCGGCGACCTGGAGCCCGACCGCGCGCAGGACTTGCTGAGCCGCATGGACGCCGACCCGGCTGAGGATGTCCGCGAGCTGTTGACCTTCGACGACGATACGGCCGGCGGGCTGATGACCACTGACCTGGTCACCGTACCGCCAACCGTCACTGCCGAACAGGCCATCCGCCTGGTCCGCCAGCAAGCCGCGGCTATGGACAACGTGTACTACGTGTACGTTGTCGACCCGGACGAGCTGTTGCTGGGCGTACTGTCACTGCGCGAGCTGATCGTGGCCGAGCCCAGCACGCCGATCGGGCGCGTCATGCATCGCGAGCTGATCCGCGGCCGCCTGGACGATTCGAAGGAAGACGTCGCGCGGCTGATCGCCAAGTACAACATGCTGGCGCTGCCCATCGTGGACGACGTGGGCCGCCTGCGCGGCATCGTCACCGTCGACGATGCGATGGACGTGATTCTTCCTGACGACTGGAAGGCTCGCCTGCCGCGCGTCTATGCCCACAGTTAGCTGACCTGCCATGCGCGCTCGCCAGTGGCGCCGTCTGGCCGCGATGCTGGCGTTTCTCGGCCCCGGCATCATCACCGGCGCCGCGGGCGACGACGCTGGTGGTATTGCCACGTACGCGTCGATCGGCGCCCAGTACGGCTATAGCCTGCT
>CBJLVJ010000294.1:0-4868 GCA_966426465.1 uncultured bacterium
TGGCGAATCGCTCCCGGATCGCCTGCTCGACCGAGATGCCGCGTTCGGCCGCGACCGCCTGCATCTGGGCCAGGTAGTGTTCGGTGAGCGTGCCGCCCGGGTGCACTACCGTCACGTTGATGCCGTGCGGCCCCAGCTCGTCCGCCACGTTCTTGGACATCGCCACCACCGCCGCGTTGCGGCTGCTGCCGGCGATCGAGGTTGGTCTGGCGGGCGGCCATGCCGCTGATGGTGATGATGCGTCCCCACCCGGCGCGGAGCATGTGCGGCGCAACGTGCTGGATGCAGCGCAGCGCGCCGAGCACCTTGACGTCCAGCTCGCGGCGGACCACCGCTTCGGTGACCTCCGGCAGCCGGAAGGCCACGCGGCTGCCCACCTCGGCGGCGCTGTTGACCAGGATGTCCACCCCGCCCAGCCAGTCGACCGCCTGCTCGAGCATGTGGCGCACCGACGCGTTGTCAGTCGTATCCGCCACGATGGGCCGGACCGGTCCGCCCGTCTCGACGGTGAGCTCCTGCGCGGTCGCCGCCAGCGCGCCGCCACCTCGCGCGGCGATCACCGCGCGCGCCTTCGCGCAGCAGCTCGCGGGTGACCGCCTTGCCAATGCCGCGGCTGCCACCCGTCACGATAGCCGCCTTGTCGCGCAGCTCCAGGTCCACGGCTCAGGCCAGCCTCCGGGTGGCGAGCAGGCAGCCCCAGCCCTCGACTGGCGGCGCCACGCCCGGACCGATCAGAGCATGCCAGATCTCGGCGCTCAGGTTGACCAGGACGGGTTTGCCGAGCTGGGTTTCGAGCGCGGGGATCGCGTGCAGGCTCAACGTTGCGCCGCCCGGGATGACGATGGCCTGCGCGCTGGGCGCCAGCGCGGCCGCCTCGCGGCCAAGGTCCAGCGCCAGTTGCATGCCAGCCTGCATATCGAGCTCGCGCGCCTGGCTGAGCGACAGGTCGCGCTCGGTGCTGGCGGCGACCTCGATGCCGGCTTCGCGGAGATACGCGGCGATGGCCGCATTCGCCGCCGACGGGAAGCGACTGGCCAGCACGATGCGCGGGGCACCCAGGAACCGCAGCGCCGCGACGATCGCTTCCAGGGTGGCATCGAAGGGTACGCCGCAGCGAGCCGGCACCGCCTCGATCAGCTCGAGGATACGCGCCCGCCCCAGGCCGGCGGAGACCGGCACGCCCGAGAGGATGACGCGCTCGGCGCCTTCGTCGGTCAGCATCTGCACGCAGGACCAGAACGCCGCCATGGCGGCCTGGACGTTCTCGGGCGAGTAGTCGCGTACGCCGAGTCCGACGCCGATCTGCATCACGTCGTGCGGCACCAGCCGATAGAACTGGTAGTCGACCCCGCGCTGCACGCCACTGGTGCCCGGCAGGATCACGCCGTACCGGTAGCGCGGCAACAGGCGTTCCATCCACAGCGTCATCGGCGGAAGTGCCCATCCGGGAACCCCAACTCAGGCCGAAGCCAGCGCGGCCTGGTCCGGCGCGGTTGCCGATGCACTGTTGGCCGGCGCAGTGACCGGCCAGAGCCGGATCAGCCGCGTCGCCAGCCACCGCGCCAGGACAGCATTGACGGCGACCGGTTGCTCCTGCGCCATCCAGTGCCCTGAATCGATGATCGCCTCGGTCCGATCGGAGCAGTCGCGGCGCATGGGCTGGGCCAATGGCGAGTCCACCGTTTCGCAGACGTAGTCGTAGCGGCCGTGCAGAAACAGCACGGGCATCTCCAGCCGGCCGCCATTGGCCGACCGCCCGGCGTACTCGAGATTCCGCTCGTGGTTCATGTACCAGGAATCCGGTCCAAAGAATCCATTCCGCTGCAGCGCGGCCACGTACGCGTGGAATTCGACCTCGCCGATGACGTCGTTGTCCCGCGGCACGTCGGGCGCCTGACCGGCCACGCCGAACCAGCCACCCTGCCTGCGGATCGTCGCAGTTCGGGCTGGCTTGCCCCTACCCTCCGGGTTGCCCTTCCGGAACAGGGCTTTCACCGTGTTCGGGATATTAGTTTCGAACTGTGCGCGCCCGACCTCGAAGTGCTCTTCGTAGAAGAGTTGGTAGTCCCACTGACCGACCGGGTACTCGGACTCCGGATACACGCGTCGGTCGACGAGCGGCACCAGCGTGCGCGGCGCAAACCCCTGGGCGAGGTACGGCACACACAGGTTGGCCACACCAAAGCACCGCTCCGGATGGTGACTGGCGATATTCCACACCACCGGGCTACCCCAGTCGTGCCCAACCCAGACCGCCTGGGCACGGCCGAGACTTTGCAACAGTTCGAGCATGTCCTCGACGCTGGCCTCGAGCGCGTAGTCCTGGTGCCTCGCGTACACGCTGGACCTGCCGTAGCCGCGGAGATCTGGCGCGATGGCGCTAAAGCCAAGATCGCCGAAGCAGTCCAGCTGGTGGCGCCAGCTGATCGAGAGTTCTGGCCAGCCGTGCAGAAAGATCAACGGCGTGCCGTCCACCGGGCCAGATGCCAGATAGAAGCTGGTAGGCCGCGCCGATCGGACAACGTGCTCGGTGACTGGGTGGATCATGGTGGCTGACCAGCATACCGCGCAATTAATGGGTTTGCCCGAGCGCACCAGACGCAGCGCTGCCCGGCGGTAAACCCCGGCGCCTGCGTCCACGTAGCTCAGGGCACGAGATGGCTGCCCATGTACACAGCCAGACCGAGCGCGATCAGATCAACGGCGCCGAGACTTACATGGAAGGCCGCGAGTAGGAAGAGCACGAGCGCGATCAGCACAAGTAGCCTGGAGACCGTAAAGGCCGGCATCGGACGCACCCCCTTCTGGAGTGGAGGGCCCTTTGCAGGAGTCGAGCCACGCCGGGCGGATGCCAGTGAAGTGTGGATGATGGTTCCACATGCGTTCGGCGGATCTGCTCGAATCGCGAAGGGCTCGTAGGCGCCGGCGTGATTCGGCAGTCCCTGATCACGAAATGCAACCAGAGTAACTCTCACTTCGATGGAACCGTCGCTCGCAGTGGCGGACCGTTGGTCGGGACTCGCTGTCCCACGCATCTAAAACGCCAGCCAGCCGAGCGTTACCTTCTGCGCTCGAGGATACTCCGTGTCGCGGTCGCCGTATTCGTACTCACCGACAAGTGGGTCGTTCTCGACAAAACGCTGCATGCGGAAGGGCCGACCTCCTCGGACGGCGGACGAACCTACTCAGAGCCGGGTCGCCACGGCGGGCCAGGAGATCGGTCCTGTCACTCGGGGAGCTGGACCTTCGGCAACCGGAAAGCGAGGCGCAGGCGCTTGCTCGGTCGCTCGCCAGTTGTCCGTCGCTGGCGCTGCGGCCTGAAGTGGACTACGCCATCGTCCGCTTCGAGGGGAGGAGGTGCGATAGAACTTGATGAGGTTCGCCAACCGCAGCCGCCGACGCATTGATGGAACCGCGCGTCGGCGCGGCACCAGCCGCGTTACCAGTTGCCTCGCCCGATGTGCAGCGGCTGTTCTGAGCGGAGCACGTCATCAAATATCTCCCTCGATCCGACCGGTGCAATCATGGCGTCACGTTCCGTGTACCTTTGCCCGGACGCACCATCATACGTATGTGGTCGGCCGAGTGGAACGAACCCGACCTGCCCGTAGAGGTGCACGATCCCCGAGTTGTCCACCGCGGCGCACAGGTACGCCAACCGGTCGCCTGCACGCTCGAGCTCAGCCATGGCCGAGCGAATGACCGCGGTCGCCACGCCTCGGTGACGCCACGCCGGATCCGTGCACACGTCGCCCAGGCCACCCAGTGCGACCTGCTCGCTGTTCCACGTGATTGACCTGCGATAAATCGTGGCGAATCCGACCACCACAGCATCGTCAGCAATCGCCAGCACATGTCGCCATGCATCCGCCTGACTGCAGAATCGGTCGGCGTGGTCGCTGCGACGGACGGCTGCCGGACGAAAGCAAGCGTCCAGAAGCGTGGTAACGCGACGAGTGTGTCGCGCAGGAATCGTTTCGATGACCTGGACTTCCATTGCAGGTCATCAGCGTAGCGCGCAACCTGGAGGCGCCAGCAAGCCGATTGGCCGCGCCTGTCGTACAGTTGTGGAGAGCACCCCACTCGGGTGGTTGTAATGCCAACGTTGACCACCCGTTGCTCTGCAGCGCATCGCCCGAACCGCGTCCTCATGCACGTGGCAGCCATGGCGCGCCGCCAATCTCGCCGCGCATGACGGCCCGCCAGGCTCCGGCCTCTGCCCCGCGGGAGTAGGGCACAGGACAACGGACGACGGCGGTTTCTTTCGGAGCTGGGAGTCGCCAATGACGCCCCGAACAGCCCCTCGCGCTCGACAACCTCCTCAACCACCTCGATGCCAACAGCGACATCTGGGTCGTTTGGACGCTCCAAAATCTCTCGCCGTGTCACCTGACGCAGCGCAAACCTTCGCCAGCGGCGGCCCACAAATGCTGTGGCGCACCCCACACCTGACGCCAAAGACCATGTGAGCCGTCAGCTGCCAGGGTTCTCCCGGCGATCAGTGCTCCCGGTGCTCTCGGTCTTCGGCAAGATCGAGCGCGAGCACACACGCCAGCAACAGCAGCGGGTTCTCGCCCTCGGCAATGTCGACGCAGTACGTGTCGCGCAGCGTGAACCATTGCTTGGACACGCTGGCGACCACCCGATCGCCGCGTCGAATCGTGAACTCGTGCTCGAGCAGGCTACCGTGGAGCTCCAGGTCGTCGGGTCCGGGGACGTCGATGGCAAAGCGGTCGACAAACGGCGTGAACAGATGCTTGCGCACTTCGGCCAGATGCCTGCCTCCGGCGGTGATCTCATAGGTCGGGCGCAACACCAGCAGCTTCCGCTGGACGCGCAGTTTGTGGACGACCGCGGCAACACCGTGC
>CBJLVJ010000295.1:0-4848 GCA_966426465.1 uncultured bacterium
CCTGCTGCTGATGATCCCCAACCTGTACAAGATCGCCGGTGAGCTGCCGTCGCAGGTCATCCATGTGGCCGCGCGCTCGCTCGCGGCGCAGGGCCTGTCGATCTTCGGCGACCACCAGGATGTGATGGCCGTCCGCCAGACAGGCTGGGCGCTGCTCGCCTCGGCCAGTGTGCAGGAAGCCCAGGACCTGGCGCTGATCGCCCACGCCGCCACACTCCGCGCGCGCGTGCCCTTCATCCATTTCTTCGATGGCTTCCGCACCTCGCACGAGGTCATGAAGATCGAGCGCCTGGTCGAGAGCGACCTGCGCGCGCTGATCGACGACGACCTCGTCCGCGCGCATCGGGCGCGCGGGCTCAATCCCGAGCGACCCTTCATGCGCGGAACTGCCCAGAATCCGGACATCTACTTCCAGGCCAGAGAGGCGTCCAATCCGTTCTATGGCGCCTGCCCGGACATCGTGCAGGCGACGATGGACGAGTTTGCGGCTGTCGTTGGCCGCCAGTACCACCTGTTCGACTACGTCGGCCATCCTGTGGCTACACGCGTCATCATCGCCATGGGCTCCGGCACCGAGACCGCCGAGGAGACCGTCCGCTTCCTGGCGGAGCAGGGAGAGCCGGTCGGGCTGGTGAAGGTCCGTCTATACCGCCCCTTCGCCGCCGATCGCTTGCTGGCGGCCTTGCCGCCCACCACGCGCGCCATCGCCGTGCTCGACCGCACCAAAGAGCCGGGCTCCGCCGGCGAGCCGCTGTACGCGGACGTCACCGTGGCCATGGCCGAGGCCTTCGGCGCCGCGCAAGCACCACGGATGACCTTCCCGCGCATCGTCGGCGGCCGCTACGGCTTGAGCTCCAAGGAGTTCACGCCGGCCATGGTCAAGGCGATTTTCGACAACCTGGCCGCCGAGCAGCCCAGGAATCACTTCACCGTCGGCATCACCGATGATGTCAGCCAGACGTCGCTCGAAGTCGACCCGGCGTTCGGCGTCGAACAGCCGGCGACCATTCGCTGCCTGTTCTACGGACTGGGCTCGGACGGCACGGTCGGCGCCAACAAGAATTCGATCAAGATCATCGGCGAGGACACGCCGAACTACGCCCAGGGCTACTTCGTGTACGACTCCAAGAAGTCGGGCTCGGTCACCGTCTCGCACCTGCGCTTCGGGCCCCAGCCGATCCATGCGCCGTATCTCATCGGCGAGGCCGACTTCATCGCCTGCCACCAGTTCGCGTTCCTGGAGCGCTTCGACATGCTCGCGGCGGCGCGATCGGGTGCGACGTTCCTGCTGAACAGCCCGTTCGGCCCCGACGACGTGTGGGCCCACCTGCCGCGACCGGTCCAGGAGCAGATCGTCGCCAGGCGCTTGCGCTTCTTCGTCATCGACGGCTCCACCGTTGCCCGCGAGACGGGCATGGGCGGGCGCGTGAACACCATCATGCAGACCTGCTTCTTCGCCCTCTCGGGCGTGCTGCCGCGCGACGAGGCCATCGCCGCCATCAAGCACAGCATCGAGAAGAGCTACGGCAAGCGCGGCGAAGCGGTGGTCCAGCGCAACTTCACGGCGGTCGACGCGGCCCTGGAGCACCTGCACCAGGTGACCGTCCCCGCGGCCGTCACCAGCCGCCTGGAGCTGCGACCGGCCGTCCCGGCGGACGCGCCCGAGTTCGTCCAGCGCGTCACCGCGCTGATGATCGCCGGCCTGGGCGATAGCCTGCCGGTGAGCGCCCTCCCGGTCGACGGCACGTACCCGACCGCCACGACGCAATGGGAGAAGCGCAACATCGCCCTGGAGATTCCGGAATGGGACCCGGCGGTGTGCATCCAGTGCAGCAAGTGCGTGCTGGTCTGCCCACACGCGGTCATCCGCGAGAAGGTCTACGATCCGGTCCACCTGGAGGGGGCGCCCGACGGCTTCCGCTCGGTGCCGGCGAAGTGGAATAACTTCCCTGGCTGGAGATACACCCTCCAGGTTGCGCCCGAAGATTGCACCGGCTGCGGGCTGTGCGTCGAGGCCTGCCCGGCCAAGAACAAGAGCGACACGCGCCTGAAGGCCATCAACATGGTCCCCCAGCCACCCCGCCGGGCGCAGGAAGCCAGGAAGTGGGACTTCTTCCTGCGCCATCTGCCGGCCGAGGTGGACCGCGCGCTCATCAACCTCGGCCAGGTCAAGGACTCCCAGTTGCTCCAACCGCTGTTCGAGTTCTCGGGAGCGTGCGCCGGCTGCGGTGAGACGCCGTACCTGAAGCTGCTGTCGCAGTTGTTTGGGGATCGGGCGCTGATCGCCAACGCCACCGGCTGCTCGTCCATCTACGGCGGCAACCTGCCGACCACGCCCTGGGCGGTCAATGCCGAAGGGCGCGGGCCGGCCTGGTCGAACTCGCTGTTCGAAGACAATGCCGAGTTCGGGCTTGGCTTCCGGCTCACCCTCGACAAGCAGTCCCAATACGCGCACGAGCTGCTCGGACGGCTGCGCGCCGCGCTCGGCGATGAGCTGGTCGACGGCTTGATTGGCGCCGATCAGACGACGCCAACCGGCATCCTCGCCCAGCGCGAACGTGTCGCGGCACTGCGGGAGCGACTCGAACACGCCGCCAGCGCGAGCGTCGATCCGCGCGACGTGGCGGATCTGCTGAGCCTGACCGACGCCCTGGTGCGGCGCAGCGTGTGGATCGTGGGCGGCGACGGCTGGGCCTATGACATCGGCTACGGCGGCCTGGACCACGTGCTCGCCAGCGGCCGCAACGTGAATGTGCTGGTGCTGGACACCGAGGTCTACTCCAACACCGGTGGCCAGATGTCCAAGAGCACCCCGCGTGGCGCCGTCGCCAAGTTCGCCGCCGCGGGCAAGCAGGCGCCGAAGAAGGACCTGGGCCTGCTGGCGATGGCCTACGGTAATGTCTACGTGGCCCGCATCGCCATGGGCGCCAATGACGCCCAGACCCTGCGCGCGTTCCTCGAGGCGGAAGCGTACGACGGCCCGTCCTTGATCATCGCCTATAGCCACTGCATTGCCCATGGCTACGATCTACGCTACGGGCTCGAACAGCAGAAGAAGGCCACCCTGAGCGGCCACTGGCCACTGTACCGCTACGATCCGCGCCGCCTGGCCAGCCGCGAGCCGGGGCTGGTGCTCGACTCGAAACCGCCGAGCATTCCGCTCGAGGACTACCTGTATGCCGAGATGCGCTATCGCATGCTGACCCAGACCAGCCCGGCCGAGGCCAAGCGCTTGCTCGCGCTGGCCCAGGAGGATGTGCGCGCGCGCTGGCAACGCTACGAGCAGCTCGCCAGGAAGGACCAATCCGATGGGGCCTGATCTGTCCACCACCTACCTCAACCTCCGGCTCGCCAACCCGCTGGTACCCTCCGCGTCGCCGCTGTCGCGCAGCCTCGACACGATCCGCCGGATGGAGGATGCCGGCGCCGCGGCCATCGTCCTCCATTCTTTGTTCGAGGAGCAGATCAGCTTCGAGAGCCACGTCCTGGATCGCTATCTCACCGACAACGACCACCACTACTGGGAGGCACTGGACTACTATCCGGAGCCATCGGAGTTCACGCTGCCGCCCGAGCAGTATCTGGAGCACGTGCGCGCCGCCAGGGCAGCCGTCGACATCCCCATTATCGGCAGCCTGAACGGTGTCTCGGCCGGTGGCTGGATCAAGTACGCCTCGCTGATCGAGCAGGCGGGGGCGGATGCCCTGGAGCTCAACGTGTACTACGTGCCGACCGATCCGCGACTGGCCGGCGCGCAGATCGATCAGACCACCATCGAGCTGGTCCGCGAAGTCCGCCGGACGGTCAGCATCGCGCTGGCGGTCAAGCTGAGCCCGTTCTACAGCAACCTGGCCGCGCTGGCCCACTCGCTGGTCGAGGCTGGCGCCAACGGCCTGGTCCTGTTCAATCGCTTCAACCAGCCGGACATCGACCTGGATACGCTCGAAGTCGTGACCCGGCCGCTGATCAGTGGCGACGGCGACGGCGAAGCGCTGCGCTTGCCGCTGCGGTGGATCGCCATCCTGCGTGACCAGGTGCGGGCCGACCTGGCCGCCACGGGTGGTGTCCACACGGCCGAGGACGCGCTCAAGCTGCTCATGGTCGGCGCCAACGTGACCATGCTCGCCTCGACCCTGCTGGTGCATGGGGTCGACCGGCTGCGGCGCATCCGCGAGCAACTGAGCGTCTGGTTGGACGCGCGCGAGTACGAATCGATCGGGCAGCTCCGCGGCAGCATGAGCCAGCAGCACGTGGCCGAGCCAGCCGCCTTCGAGCGCGCCCACTACGTGCGCACGGTGGGCACCTTCGGCCGCGCCCTCCCGCGGGCGGCCGCCCTGGGCCTGCCGATCTCGAACGATCACTTGGACTGAGTCACCCGGGCCGGGCTGAGAGGTGGCCTGGGGGCGAATGACGCCAATGGCGCCAATGTATTCGCCGTTGCGCAGGACGTCGTCACCGCCACGCGTGATCTGGGCGCGCCAGCTCCTGGTCTGGAGGTAGAAGAGCCCGCCCGGCCCAATGAGCACGTACGGCGGCGGGAATCGAAGAGGCTGTCATCGCTGTAGAGCCCCCCCGATGACGAAGCGTGCAGATGCTCGTCGCTCCAACCGAATGCGACCTGCAGAGTCCGGTGCAAATCGGCGACTGTGGCGTCGCTGCGAACGAGCAGGCCGCGCCAGATCAGCGGGCTGATGCCCCGCAAGACCATCCGGAACTGGTAAACGACAGGATCGGGTGCGCGAGCCGAGTCCGGCATCTCGCCATCATGCCCGGGCGTCCCTCCCTTACCGTAGTCCCCCGTTACCTTCTTTCGTGGTGATCGAGCCGGGTAGGCTAGGTCATCGGGCC
>CBJLVJ010000296.1:0-4847 GCA_966426465.1 uncultured bacterium
CTTGCCGCGGGTGCCGCTCGAGGCATGGATGCGCACCACCTGCTCGCGCGGAACTGCGAAGAGTCCAAATGGATAGTGGTCGCGCAGATCGCTTTTGCGGGTGAGCGGCAGTCGGCTCAGGTCGTCCAGCGAGGTGATGTCTTCGGGCGACGTGACGCCAACCTCGCGCAACCGCTCGCGCATCGGCGCCACCGATGCGAGCTGGCGGGCAATCGTCTCTCGCAACCGCTGGAGCTGGAGCACGGCCAGCCGGTCGCGCGGCAGGGTTTCGCGTTCGCGGTTCCACAGCACGCGGCAAACAATAGCGCTACAGTCCCGGCATGGCCATCGCTCTCCGCGCTGACGTCGGACTTCCGCGCGACGAGCTCGAGCGGTTTGCGCAGCTCGAGCCGACCTTTGGCGCGTCACTGGCCACTGATAGCCAGGCCGCGAGCCGCTTCTTTGGCGCTGGCCAGGCGCTCCTGGAGCGGCTGCCAGCCCGTCCGCGCCGATCTGCCGCCGAAGCCGCCGCGGCTGAGGCGCTCAAGACGGACCTGCGCCAGGCCCGCATCGGCTTTCTTCGACGCCATGCCGCGGCGCTGTATGCCCAGCTGACCCACGACCTCAGCCAGTTTGTGCGCGTCGAAGACCTGGTCTACGCGGCGGCGCAAGCCGTGCCGGGCCTGGCGCCCACGCGCGAGCAGATTCGCGCCGAGCGCCAGCAGCAGCAGAAGGACAAAGAAGGCTACGAGGTTGACCAGGGCTTGCTGCTGTCCTACGTGTTGAGCGACCAGCGCTCAGGCAGCCACCTGGTGCACGCCATGCTGCGTCCGCGGCCTGAAGCGCTCGACGCGCTGGACGAGTTTCGCCGCGCGGGTCGACTCGACCTTGGCGCGACCACGGTCGAACGGCAGGGCGTCGTGGGTTACCTGCACCACGGCAACCCGCGCTACCTGAACGCCGAGGACGACTCCACAACCACCACGCTCGAGATCGGGACCGACCTGCTCCTGCTCGATCGGGACATCGAGGTCTGCGTGATGCGCGGCAAAGTGGTCGAGCACCCGAAGTACGCCGGGCGGCGGATCTTCAACGCGGGCATCAACCTGACGCACCTGTACCACGGCCAGATTTCGCTGGTGGACTTCTTCATCGTGCGCGATATGGGCTTTGTGCACAAAATCTATCGCGGCCTGAGTGGCCCCGAGTTCTGGCCACAGGAGATCGAAGCCACCGACGAGAAGCCGTGGATCGCCGCGGTCGAAACGTTCGCGATCGGCGGTGGGTGTCAGCTGCTGCTGGCGATGGATCACGTGCTGGCCGAACGAAGCAGCTTCTTCAACCTGCCCGCGCGCAAGGAGGGGATCATCCCCGGGGTGTCCAACATGCGCCTGTGGCGATTCGTCGGCGACCGCGCGGCGCGTCAGGCGATCCTGTTCGAGCGCCAGTTCGCCGCCGACAGTCCGGCCGGCCAGCTCATTTGCGACACGCTCGTGCCCGACGGGGAGATGGACGGCGCGCTTGCCCGCACCATCCAGGCGCTCACCGGCTCGGGCGTGGTCAGCGCCGCGGGCAATCGCAAGGCGATGCGCCTGGGACAGGAGTCAATCGAGCTGTTCCGCCAGTACATGGCGGTGTACTGCCGCGAGCAGGCCGAGTGCCACTACAGCCCGCAGCTGATCACCAATCTCGAGCAGAACTGGAACGCCGCTTCGCGCAGCCTCTAACCCTCGGCCAGGCTAAAACAGCCTGATCCACTGATGGGCGATCCTGCTGTGGGTGCGGCAGCGATTGCTGCCAGGAATGCCGTCCCACTCAGCGTGTGGCCAGAACAACACGTTGCGAAACCCGTGTTCGTCAGTCATCACCGCGTAGCGCCCGACGATTGTGTCGCAGCGCTCGCATTGTTTCGCGTAAGGATCGAAGCACCACTCGTCCGGGCGGAACTCCTGCATGGCGCGGGCAATATAGTCGAGGTCCCTCGGTCACACAACGTTATCCGTGCCTACGTGCCTCGGCTTCGAGGACGAGCTCCTTGCCTTCGGCGGCGCCGAGGATCTCGATCGGGCTGCCGGCTTTGCGGGCGCGCGTTCGCGCATGCTCGACCATGCGATCGATGTCGGCGTCCGCGTGCGTCGGCTCGTGGTGGAACAGCGCGACGCGCCGTGCTCCCGCTTCGAGGGCGACGTCGGTCACGTAATCGGTGCTGCCGTGACCCCAGCCGCGGTGCTCCTCGTACTCCTCGCGCGTGTACTGCGCGTCCTGGATGAGCAGGTCGACACCGCGCACGAACTCGATCAGGCGTCGATCGCCGCCGTGGATGTACCCGCCTCGCAGACCGTCGTCGCTTACGCCATACGGCTCATGGTCCGTGATGTAGGCCACCGACACGTCCTCGGCCTCGACGCGATAGCCCATGCACACGGCGGTGTGGTTGAGATAATGGGTGCGCACGACCGCGTCCTCGATGCGAATCTCGCCCTCCTCGAGCTCGGTGAATTCGATGTCCGCCCGCAGGTCGCCCAGCGGCACGGGGAAATAGGTGTAGTGCATCTGCCCGGCGAGGACGTCGCGCAGCGAACGATCCAGGTCGCGTGCGCCATAGACACTTATCCGATTGCCGGGTACGAACACGGGCGTGAAGAACGGGAAGCCGTGAATGTGGTCCCAGTGCGTGTGGCCCAACATCAGGTGGGCCGAGACCAGACAGCCTTGCCGAGCGAGCTCCAGGCCGAGCTCGCGGATGCCGGTGCCGCTGTCGAAGATGAAGAACGTATCGGCGCTGGTCCGCAGCTCCACGCAGGCGGTGTTGCCGCCGTAGCGTACCGTCGACGGCCCGGGTGTCGGGACGGAGCCGCGGGTTCCCCAGAAGCGCACCCGCATCTGAGCCGAATTCTAGAGGCGAACTCGGTAGCGCTGGCCGACGTGCGCCTGGAAACGATGCGAGCGCGATTCCGGGGCGGCCTCGGCGTGAACGACGGTGCCGTGGCGGTCGAGCCGTTCGAAACGCAGCGGTCGCTCTTCGTCTTCAATGTCCAGGTCGACGAGCAGGTCGTCGCCCCTGACGGTATATGACAGGTCGAAGCGCACATCGCGATAGCTCATATGTCTGATGGTGTACCGCGCGCCGAGGCAGTGAAGCGACGGCGGCAGCGCCGGGGTGAGCTCGGCCACCCAGCCGTCGGTCTGGCGTGACTCCTTGAAGCCGAACAGGTGGCGGATCAGCAGGTTCCCCGTGGTGGCTCCCCAGCCGTAGGCGTCGCTGCCGCCGTACGTGCGCCAATCTTCTGGCCAGAACTCGGGCGCTGAGCCGGGCATCGGCCGCGACAGCCTGGCCACGTCGCGGCGCGTGGTCACCCGGTAGACGTGATCGATGGTCTCCGACACAAGCGCGCCAAGCCGGCCGTAGTGGCCTGCCGCCGAGGCACACTCGACCAGTGACCACGTCCACGAGGGCCACAGCGTCCACGGCGAACGGGCATGCCGCCAGATCTCGTCCTCCTCCAGGGGCTCGCCGATCAACAGCGGCGTCAGTGACTGGGCCGAGTAGCGGCAGGTGTCCAGGCCCCAGTAGGGCCGCTCGGGGCATGGCGGCTGGAAACACTGTTCGGCAATGAGCCAGTCACGGTAGCGCTGCGTCGAAGCGTCGAACAGACGTCGCGTCCGCTCACGAAAGTCGTCATGCACGGTGCGCCACCGGAGGTCTGCTAGCCCCAGCTCGACGGCGAAGAACGCCATCACCCGAGCGGCGTGCGCCAGTGTCGCCTGCAGCTCGACCGGTCGAACGCGGGCCGAGATGTCGCCGTCGCCCGACCCGCCGGGATCCAGGCGCGGGTTGCCGTCCTCGCCGGACTCCCAGGTGCACTTGTAGACCAGCCACCCGTCGGCGTCGACGCGATGCTCCAACCACCACTCGATGTACGCGGTCGCGTAGGGATAGACCTGCGCCAGCCAGGCGCGGTCGAGCGTGCGCAGATAGAGCAGCTCCAGGTTCAGGAACGGCAGGCACCAGGCCGGCGAGGTGCCGCAGCGACTGCCATCGGCGGCGACCATGTTGTATTCGCCGCCGGCGAACACGCAGGGAACATTCGCCGCGGGCGCATCGCGGAACAGACTCACTACCGCGCGTTTGGCCAGCGCCGGGTCGGCGTACGCCAGCCGCAGCATGTCCAGGGTGCCCTCGGCCAGCACCACTCGCGGCCAGGCCGCCATCCAGGCCGGCCAGACGTCGCGGAAGATGCCAACGGGTTCCTGGACGAGCAAGCGTGTCGTCTGGAAATCGTGGTGCAGGCCTTCGCGCCAGTGGGCTGGCCAGTCGCCGGCGAGCGTCGGGCACGTCGCGGCAAAGGCGCGGTCCTCGGCCTCGACGTGCTGGTAGACGGACTCCGCGGCATCCAACCCGGCGGGGGCGCTCGCGCGTGTCAACAGCGCGAACGAGGTCCACGTCTCACCGGCTGGCAGGTCCGTGGGGGTGTCAGTCGCAGGCTGCAGTCTGTGTTGCACCGGCGGACTGCCTTCGACGTGCTCCACGAGCCTGACGTCGACGCACCGCGCGTCCATCGCGTCGTTGCGCAGGCTGAGGCGCAGACACAGCGAGTCCGCCTCGAGCAGAAAGAAACGGGCTTCGACCTGGACTCCGTCCATGCGCCAGTCGAACCCCAGGATCGAGCAGGTGTGATAGCGCGACGTCAGGCCAATGGCGTCGAAGTCAGCGCGTGCGCGGCACGGCCGGCCATCGAGCGTCGCCTCGATCCCGATGCCTGCCCGCGATGTGGGATCGCGCCCAACCGGGTACGCCCACTCCACGCCGAGGTAGTCGGTCGCCGAGCGCAACGTACCGCCTTGCGTATCGGCCCAGGATCGGGCGC
>CBJLVJ010000297.1:0-4845 GCA_966426465.1 uncultured bacterium
CGAAGTGAGAAATACCAAAGCAGCGAAGCGGCGACTGTTCCGCCAGGTGCATGACGTCGCGGAACAGGCGACCCATGCAGCCTCGCTCGGCCCAGTTGTCGCAGCCCGGGAAGATGTGCGACAGCACCACGAACTCGACGTCCAGCCCCTCGAACAGGTCCGTTACCTCACCCTGCGTGTAGATACGCACGTGCGGCGCGAAGTAGTTGCGCACGAAGTTCGGTACCCAGTTCGCCACGATCGGCAGATTGCACGGTCCGTGGTAGGTGCCACCAAAAAAGAAGCCGTGGGTCTCGAACGGGTACAGCCGGTTCGGCGCGTAGACCACGATGTGCCCACCGGGTGCGACGACACGGTAAGCCTCGAGCACGGTGCGGCGATCGTCGTCGACGTGCTCGATGACTTCGTTGAGCAGGATGACGTCGAAGCTGTCGTCGGAGAAGGGCAGCTCTTCGGCGGGAGCGACATGCAGATTGGGCAGCCATTCGCTGGCGCGCGCGATCTTGTCCGGGTCGATGTCGACGCCATACACGTCGTCGCTGTACTGCCGGAATTGCGACACGTACATGCCGAGGCCGCAGCCGATGTCGAGAATGCGCTTCGCGCGTAGCTCTACGTACTGTTGGATAAACGCAAGTCGGCGGTCCTGACCGCGACGCCAGACATAGCTGGGGTGGCCGAGCCGAATCGCTTTCGTTGCCGCGGCAGTTGCCACTCGGTAGGAGTCCTCCCTGAAGGCGAGGCTGTCTGCGAGTCGCGGCGAAGGTTAGCCAAACTTGTGACGAGTGCACAAGCGGGTACGAACAGCCCGTAACAATAAGCTCGAGATGTTGTGCCGTACTTGTATCTCTCGACACCCTGCATCGGCACACGGGCTGCTTCGGCAGGCAAGCAACAAAACAAACCAGATTGCTGGGCAGGGGATGGATCGAGAACAGCTCATTCAGCGACTGCGCGCACGAGTACGGCGGGGCGGACCCGCTGAGCAGGTCTGGTGGAACGGCGAGCTGCTGCACGTCAGCGAAGCAATCGTGCGTGCCGCCGAGTTGGCGGACAGCGAGATGATCCGCGCCCGCGGCGATGACGTGGTCATCCCCTCGCGCCTGAGAGACGACTGAGCCTGAGAGACGACTGAGCCGGCACGACAGACTCCCCCTCCCTCTCTGAGATAGAGAGGGAGGGGGTCGGGGGGTGGGTGAGTCGACCCCCTTAAGGGCCAAACTCGAAATTCCCGGCGTGCGCGCGGGTGTGCTACAACCGGCGGCGGCGATGTCGCGCTCGGTCCCAGCGGTAGCTCAGCCCCGCCGCCGATCCCCCGCTCCAGGCTCTAGCCTGTTTCGTCTCGCCGCGCTGCCCGTCATGGCTCTGGCCGCGCTGACCCTGTTCGAGCTCGCGAACTGGGACAAGATCACGCCAGGCGTGACCGCCCTGAACACGCCGGTGGGCGGTCTGGCCAGGGTCGAAGCCGTCACGCGTGTCAGCACCGAGGTGCAGCAGCTACTCGACCGGCCGCTGGTGATTCAGGGCGCCGATCAGTCGTGGGCGACCACCGCGCGCGAGCTTGGCCTGCGCCTGGACCCGACCGAGCTGGTCGACACGGCGTACGCGGTCGGCCGCCGCGGCAGCCCGCTCGAGCGTCTGGGCGACCAGCTCGACGTGCTCGCCCACGGTCGCACCATCTCGGCCGCCAGCACCACCGATCGCACGGCGCTGGACGGCTCGCTGGTCGGCATGGCCAGCCAGATCGAACGCGCGCCAACCGACGCCCGTCTGACGCTGAACAAGGACGGTACGGCCAGGTTGGAGCCGGCGCAGGATGGACTGGCCGTAGACGTCGCCGCCTCGCGCGAGCAGGTCACGTCGGCGCTCAATTCTGGCGCGCAATCGGTGGCTCTGGTGACCGCGCCCGTTCCGCCGAGCATCCCTGACGAGCAGTTGCAGGCGGCGCACGATCAACTCGATCGGCTACTCGGGCCCGACGCCCCGCCGTTCACCGTCACCTTCGGCGACAAGAGCTGGCGCCTGGAGCACGCCGATGTGGTCAAGCTGCTGTCGGTCGGCGGCGGCACCAGGCCAGGTGAGCCCGCTGTGGTCAAGGTCGACAACGCCGCGCTCCAGGCGTGGGCGGCCACCCTGGCCAGGGACATCGACCAGTCGGTTCAGGACGCACGTTTCGCGTTCAACGGCGGCAGCCTCAAGGTGCTGCGACCGAGTCGAGAGGGCCGCAGCCTCGACCAGGCAGTCACCGTACAGGCGGTCCACGATGCGCTGCTCGGGGGCGAGTACACGCTCGAGCTGCCGGTGACCACGGTCCACCCGTCCGTCTCGTCCGATAATCCTGACGCGCTCGGTATCACCGAGCTGATCGATCGCGGCAGCACCTCGTTCGCGGGTTCGGTCCCTGAAAAGAAGCACAACATCCAGTTGGCCGCGGAGCGCCTGACCGGCGTCGTCGTAGCGCCAGGTGCAACCTTCTCGTTCAACCAGGCGGTGGGTCCGACCACCATCGACGCGGGCTTCCAGTGGGGCTTCGGCATCACCTCGGGCAACGACGGTCCACGCACGGTACCGAGCGTCGCGGGTGGTATCTGTCAGGTCGCCACGACGCTGTTCCAGCCCGTGTTCTGGGCGGGCTACCAGCTCGAGGAGCGGTACTGGCACCTGTACTGGATCCCGGCGTATACGTCGCGCGGTGTGGTCGGGCTCGACGTCACCGTCGATAGCGACGCCGGTCTGGACTTCAAGTGGACCAATACGACCAGCACCTACGTGCTGGTTCAGGCCAGCGCGGATGACTCGAACATCTATTTCGCGCTGTACGGCAAGAAACCGTCGTGGAAGGTCCAGGTCGACGACGCGGTCATCACCAATCGCACCCCGCCCGATACGCGTCCGCTGGCTCAGGAAGAGCCCAGCCTGCCCTGGGGACGCACGGTGCTGGTCGAGACCGCGCGCGATGGCTTCGACGCGGAGGTGATTCGGCGAGTCATCCCGTCGGACGGCAGCAAGCCGCGCGAGCTCGACCTGAAGAGCACGTACCAGCCCGCGCGCACCATCACCCTGGTTGGAAGCAAGGGCAAGCCGTCGAGCGCCAGCGTCGACGACGCGATCCAGAAGGTGCTGGATGCCCAGAAGCCCAAGCCAACGCCCGCGCCGGTCACGGCTTCGCCAACCGCGCTGGCTGCGTCGACGCCAGCTCCCGCGCCGACGGCTCCGCCCACTCCGGCTCCGGCTGCCCCAGCTGCCACGACTGCGCCGGCTGCGCCGGCGACACAGCCGACGCCTGCGCCCAAGCCCGCCGCCACCGCCGCGCCGCGCAACCAGGCTGCGGCACCCACCGCCCGTGCGCAGTCGCAGGTGGTCGCGGCCAACCTCAGCGGCATCGCCCCCACGCCGACGCCCGGGCACTGAAACCGGGCTACCGGGGTGGACACGTAGGCGTGAGTCTCGCTACGGTGACGTACGGTGGCACGCGGGGGGAGGCGCTTTCGACGGGGTAATTTCCGACGCAACGGCCAACGGCCAGCTTCCGCGCCGGCTGAGCCCACGGAGGGTCCAGCAGCAGGCGCGCCGGTCTCGAGCCCACCGCCGCGGCGCGGCCAGCCGGACGCCGCCGCGCGCGGCACGCGAACGGGCGCACCGGTCGTGCGGGACGTGTCGGCGGGTGGTGTGGTGTACCGCCGCGCAGTCGAAGACGGACCGGTCGAGGTGGCTCTGGTGGGCCGCATTCGACCGAAGCGCTGGGCGTTGCCGAAGGGCACCCCGGAAGTCGGGGAAACGCTGGAGGGCACGGCGGTGCGCGAGGTCGGCGAGGAGACCGGGCTGCTGGTGCGCATCGAGCGGCCGCTCGACCAGATCCACTACTGGTTCGTGTGGGGCGGCATCCGCCACTCCAAGACCGTCCACTTCTACCTGATGCAGATGGTCGGCGGTGACACGGCCAATCACGACGGCGAGTACGACGTGGTCGAATGGTTCCCCATCGGCGAGGCGCTGCGGCGGCTGTCCTACCCCAACGAAGCCCGCGTCGTCGACAAGGCCCAGCAAGTCCTGGCCGAGGACCCGTAAGCGGTATCAGGCGGTCGCGGCGGCGCGCGCGGCGGCGTACACCTCGCGCAGCGGCACACTGGCGGCGCGAGCGACGCGCGCGCAGTCCTCGTACTCGGGCGCCACGAGCGCTCGGCCGCCCATGTGTTTCAGTTTCACGCGCACCTCACCCCACGGCGTGCTCACGCGCTGCTCGCTGCGGCGCACGATCAGCCGCTCGATGCTCTGCAATCGCACGCCGAGCGCCGAGGTGTGCTCCAGGACCAGCTCGGCCAGACGCTCGCCGTCATCGGGTCGGCCCAGCACGCGCACGAGCACACCCGGGCGGTTCTTTTTCATCTGCAGGGCGCTGAAGGCAACGTCCAGCGCGCCCGCTTCGAGCAGGCGCTCCATGGCGAAGCCAAGCTCCTCGGGCGTCGCATCGTCCAGGTTGGTCTGAATCTCGACCACTCGGTCGCGCTGCAGGTCCGTGCCTGCGCGCACAGGCTCACCGACGATCAACCGCACGGCGTTGGGCCAGGGGGCCTGGCGCGTGCCAAAACCGTAGCCCACGCGCGAGACTCGCCCCAGCACGGGCGCTGGCGAGAACGTGGCCAACACGGTCAGGAGCGCGGCGCCGGTAGGCGTGGTCAGCTCACCCGTTTCCCCTTCGCCCGGCGCGCGGCGCGTCGGCATACCCGCCCGCCGTACCAGCTCCAGCGTGGCCTGCGCCGGTACCGGCAGCGGCCCGTGGGCGGCTTTGATCCAGCCCGAGCCCATCGGCAGGCCCGAGCACTGGACCTGCCCCCAGTCAGCGCC
>CBJLVJ010000298.1:0-4843 GCA_966426465.1 uncultured bacterium
TGCCGTGGGATCGGGTACTGCCCGCGCCGCAACTCCGATACTGCGCATTCCCGAGTCAAGTAGACGTCGTAAGAACGGCCTTCAGGTACGTTCTGTGCGCGATCGTCGGTGCGATATGTACGACAACATCGTTGTTGCTCTGGACGGTTCATCACTGGCCGAGCAGGTGCTGCCACACGTCGAAGCGTTGGCCGAGAAGTTCGGCTCCAGGTTGACCCTGGTTCGCGCGCTGTTGCCAATCGAGAAGCTGGCCGCGCTGGTAGAGCCGTCGATTGCAGGGGTTCCAGTGGATCCAACGCTGATCGAGAACACCATCGAAACTGAGGAGCACGAGGCACGTACGTATCTCGAACACGTGGCGAACGCGCTCCGACAACATGGGATTCGCGTCGACATCGAGCATCCACAGGGCGAAGCGGCCGAGGTCATCCTCGATTGCGCGCAGCAAACGCGTGCGGACCTCATCGCATTGACCACGCAGGGGCGCAGCGGATTCGGGCGGCTGGTCTTCGGCAGCGTGGCCGACGCGGTTCTCCACAAAGCTCCCTGCCCCGTGTTGCTCGTCCGCTCTACGGCTACCTCGTCCTGACGCTGCGCCTCGAAGCAATGGTGCGGGTCGCCTCCTTCGTGCAGGGCGTCTCGGGGCGGCTCACCAGGCAGCTGGGATCCGCCACGAACGGCTCAAGGCGTGCGATGCCTGCTCTCGGCGCCATTGACCGGAAGACTTCGGCGAGGTGCTGACCGCCGCATCGAAACGCGCCACTGCGGCGACGGTCGTGTGCCGGCACGCTGTACGGTGTCGTACTGACTGGTTTCCGTCAGACGCGGTATAGCAGCGCGCATGTTGGCGAGGGGAAGTGACCAATGAATTCGGACCCACACGAGGATCCGCCGGAGTGGCGCCTCACCGACGACATGCGAGTCTTGTTCAACGAGTGTATAGTGAAGCTCCAGCGCGGCGATCCCCCGGGCTCCTGGGACGTGGTGGTGCTTCGTATCTCGGAGCTGCGCGACCGTCTCGAGCGCGCTTATTCTGACGTGGCTGGACCCGCGCCGGCACGAACCATCTGAGCGTGAGCGGAACGTCCCGGGCGCGGATCCTTCGGAGCTCGCGGCGATTGACGCGGACCTCGCCGCGGTTCGCGGGCTCACACGAAGGCTTGCTGAGTTGCAACAGGCGACCACACAGCTAACCCCATTGAGAGCCTCGGCCCAGGCGGGAAAGCTCGGGCTGGCTCGCTCGTCAGCCACGAGCGTCGCCTCCGCCGAGTGCCCCGCCGAGCCCGCCGGGTACATCACGAGCCCGCCAGGTACATGATGAGGGGCGGCCGTTCGGGACGCCATTTCACACGTTATCCACACGCGCCTCTTACGCCTGCTGGGCATTAATCCGGACTATCTGCCGCATCGCACGTGGAGACACAGCACCATGGCACTTGACCTTCAACAGCGCGGCCCTGCTCGGTCGCAGATGATGGGCCGCGAGTCCGCGGCCCCTCGAGGTGGCAGCGCTCCGGGGTAATGTAATCATGGCCACATTGTTTCCGGTGTCCCCGCTCGAGCGCGTCCGTCCCGGTATGCCCGTGGTTGACGCTCAGAATCACACGCTAGGCAAGGTTGCCAACGTCTTCCCTGGCTACCCGGACGCGGTCAGTACCAACGAGGACGAACTGGCGAGCGGGCTGGCCGCCATCAAGCCGTCGCCCGGTGCCCGTGGCTCCACGCGCCGCGCGGGTGGTTGGCCGAGGGACCCGCGCTGCTGCCCAACTCGACCCGCTGGTCGGCGGGACGACTGTCGATATGGTGCACAACGGCGGCGCCAGCCAGCCGCGCCGCAATCAAGGGCCGCGCCTACCAGGGTACGGGTGCGTCCGGTTGCGGAACTCATCAGCGGTGACGGCGCCAGTCCTCGTCGTCTTCTCCCCTCAAGCCGGGTTCCTGATGCTTGCTGAGGACCGCACAATCAGGAGATGCACAACGCTGACAACTTCTTGCTACCGCCCGACGGAGGGCGACTGGTCTGGCTCGGCGGCCTGGGGGTGAGATTCATGCTCGACGGTCAGCAGACAGGCGGACGATGTGCCCTGGTTGAGCACCCACTCAAGCCGCGCGCACTCGGCTCACCTGTGCATACGCATACTCAGGAGGATGAGTACTCGTTCGTGCTGGAGGGTACAGTTGGAGTCCAGATCGGCGAGACCGAACTGCTCGCGACTCCAGGCACGCTGATCGTCAAGCCGCGCGGTCTGCCGCACGCGTTCTGGAATGCGAGTGATGCGCCAGCGCGCCTGCTCGAGCTGATCTCACCGGCGGGCTTCGAGGCATACTTCGCGGCTATGGCAGAGCTCTTCGCGTCAGGTATGCCTGACCCCAGCCGTGGCGAGGCCATCCGCCAGCGCCACGGAGTTGAGCTGGACCTCGCCAGCATTCCCGTGCTGGTGGCCCGACATGGCCTGGCTGACCCAACCCCGGGCGCGACCGACGCGTAGGAACGCGGCCGAGCTGCACGCGGTTGGAGTCGGAGGCCGCGTCTGAGGTCGCATCGCGCGGGGACCGGTCAGGCGGCCAGGCCGAGCTCGCGCAGGCGCTGGATGTCCAGCTCCGCCGCTTGTGGGACGGGCAAGGACTGGCTGAGAAACGCATTGACGTAGGCCCTCAGCTCGCGGTTCAACGCTTCCTCGACCTGGGCAGCCGGCCGTCTGACAAATGGCACGTGCGACAACAACCGCTGCGAGCGAATGTAGATCGCGGATGGAGCCGACACGTCGATACCGACGCGCAGTTGATAGCCGCTGCTGCCGCGCACCCAACGGCCCTCAAGGACGGGGCGCTGCCAGGAAACGAGACCATTCGCGATCGGCGATGGCGTGCGCTCGAGAACCGGGGCGGCCCATTCGGCCGTCAGCGCATACGAGACGTCGCGCACCTGGCCCGCGGGGCCGCCATCGGCCCGTAGCTGGAGCGTACCGCCGCGCCAGATGAATTCGCGGATATGCTTCAGTCGTCCGCCGACGTCGAAGTCGTCGAGGACCGCGCGGACGGCGGCGACCGACTGCCGGTCTATGCGGTCGGGCAGCACTCGTTTGAAATGCTACGCCAGGCCGCGAGCCACGGGGTACGACTCGCTCCTTCGGTGTGAGGCGTGGCCGCTCGCCCGGTGCGACGCGAGTGTCGTCAAAACGCGGTCGGCTGGTCGGCAAGAGCTCAGCATGTGCGATCCCTCCCAGGCATTGCGCGCGCTGCTAAATGCGGTCGACACTTGGGCCGGTGAGCGCGTTGCGGTTGATCGTACTGGGCATCTTCATAGCGCTCGTCCTGTACTACGTGCGCGCGTTCATTGTGATCCAGCACCAGGCGTCCACGATCGTGCAGATCTGCCTGTTGCTGATCGGAGCCGCGGTCGCCGTGACGCCGATGCGCGCGGCCTGGCGGCTCACAGCGGTTGAGGCCCGGCTGACGGCGCTCGCCGCGGTTGGACTGAGTGCGGCCATCTTCATCTGGATCGACCAATCCTCGCATTCGGTCAGCGACTCGTTGAACCGGACGGTCCCCTCCATCTCCATCCTGATCACGATGGCGGTTCGGCTCGCCACTCATCGACGCCAGTCGGATGGACTGGCCGCTCGGAGGTGATCGTCGCGCCGTTGGAGTTGGCGCGATCCGACAGCAGCGGGAACGTCGCACTGGCTGAGCGGGCGCGAGCCCGACCAGAGAGCGATCGCGCGGCGCCAGACAGCCCACGTTCAGGACCCCAGGCAGTCACCGTCAGGATCCGGCCGGGTCGTCACCCCTAGCATGGGAATCCGGAGCAGCGCAACGGAGCGCGCTGCGCTGGATGACCAAACTCACCTACGCGAGTCGTTGCGAAACGGAAGCAACCATGACACCTTTGATCCTCCTGCATCCTGCCTTAAACCCGCTGACAGCCCTGTGGTGGCCCTGGCTTGCGTTCGTGTGGGTTGGTCCGCTCAGAAGCACCTGGAGCCGCTGAATATTCACGATCGGCGAGACCTTCGAGCTGGTAACACGCATCACCGCCAGCGACGAGTGGGCTTTCACCAGATCCAGCGGGGACCATAACCCGCTGCACCGTGACGAGGACTTCGCCGTCCGCACGCTGTTTCGGGAGCCCATTGTGCACGGTCTGCTGGTCGCCTCGAAGATCAGCGCCGTCCTGGGGTGGCTGGGTGTACGTGGCAAGCCCGGTCGTCGTCAACTGAACGGTGTCGCCATCGGCGTTGATCGGATGCTCGCAGTCGCGTGGCTCGCCCATCGCCGGGCCGATCCGCGCCTTCAGGTCGGCCATGCCATAGACGAACGTCGCTTGTCCGGCCCCACAGCTCGGCTGGTCGGGGTTCGTCGAGAACAGTGGCGCGGCAAAGCCCTGCAGCCGCCGCATCGGGTGTCCGGCGAACATGGTCAGGCCCACGGTGTTCGGCAGCGTCGCCAGCCACTGCACATCGATGGGCTGTGGATCCCAGCGTACTGAGAGGCAGGCCACGGCCGCGACAGCAACCAGCGCAAACCCCCATCGATCGGAACGGCCGTAGAGCTTGCGGCGGCATCGCAACTGGGCATCGGCGGGGAGTCGGTGGTCCATGCACCCCGGATGACCACCACCAGGCTCGTCCTGCTCGGAACCCGGCGGGTTTACCGCCTGGAGCGACCGCACCGCCGCCCCGGGCTTCTCCGGCAGCTGCGGCGGCTCTGGCGCCAACGCGCCAACTGAGCCCAGCACCGGCGCCGACGGCAGTTGCCCGGCGGCTGCTACGCGGCGTGGCCGCGGCGCGACCAGCGGGGTGGGGCGATCCTGCCCCAGGCGCTGGGCGCGCAGGTCGGCGGC
>CBJLVJ010000299.1:0-4838 GCA_966426465.1 uncultured bacterium
CGGCGCATCAGCCATTTCGCCCGAGGACAAGCCCTGAAATAGCGCGAACGCGCGATGCGCGGACGGCGCCGGTCGCCGAGACTGGCGCAATGATCGAGGAAGCACCCGACACAGCTCTCGCCGTATCGAGCGCGAGCACCTACAACTACGCCGCATTCGACTTCGCGATGGAACCGGACGAGCTGAGCCGATGGCTGGCGGATGGTCCACAGGTCGGCCAACCGGCGCCAGACTTCACTTTGCTGGACCTCGACGGAAACAGCGTGCGACTGAGCGACCTGCGCGGCGGTCCGGTGGTCCTCGAGTTCGGCTCATATAGGTGCCCGATCTTTTCCGATCGCGTTCCGGCGATGGAACAGCTTGCGCGCGAACATCCTGAGGCTACCTTTCTGGTGGTCTATGTACGTGAGGCGCACCCTGGCGAGCACCAGGGCCCGCATCGCAGCCTGGCCGAAAAACGCTCAGCGGCGCACAAACTGGCGCTCGAAGAAGCGCTGCGACGACGAGTGCTGATTGATACGCTCGACGGCGCAATGCACCGCGCCTACGGCGGCGCGTGGAACCCGGTGTACGTAATCGGCCCGGATGGTCGCGTGGTCATGCGCCAGGCCTGGAATCATCCGGAGGCTGTCGCGGCTGCTTTGGATGGGCTTCGCGATGGTTTGGTTCCGCAACTCTCTGACTCAACTGACATGTTGCGCGAGCCCAGCCGGAGTCCCACGGGCCAGCGGCTGCTCGAGCGCGGCGGACCACGGGCATTGGAGGACTTCTATCGAAGTGCCCCTCCACCAATTCGCGAGAGCTTGAGAAACTCGCCTTCGGCCGATGTCCGGGCGGCAATCACGCGTTTTGACGCGGACGCAGCCGCGAGCAGCCTCAGGCCGTGACAACGAAAGGAGAGCATGGAGTGACAATCGAGGCACTGACAAATTCCGTGCTGATCAGCGTTACCTCCAAGGACGGGACGCCCATTGGGCTCTGGAAGACTGGCCGCGGTCCGTCGCTGCTGGTGGTGCACGGAACCGGAGCGGATCATTCGGCATGGGACCGCGTCGTCCCGCTGCTGGTTGACAGCTTCACCATTTACGCCATGGACCGCCGCGGCCGGGGCGCCAGCGGCGACGCCCTTGAGTACGCGCTAGACCGCGAAGTGGAGGATGTCGTCGCCGCGGTCGAGACGCTACCCAGGCCCGTCTATGTCTACGGGCATTCGTTCGGCGGAGGCTGCGTCGTGGAGGCTGCAACGCGAACGCAGCGGATTGATCGCCTGGTGTTGTACGAAGGTGGTCCCAAGCCGGCTGGCCTTCGCCTTTCTCCCGACGACTTCATAGCTCGACTCCAGCAGCAGATCGAGACCGGCCAACGTGAAGAAGCCCTCGAAGTATTCATGCTGAATGCCGCTGGTGTCACGCGGCAGGAACTGGATGTCCTGCGCAATCATCCCTCCTGGCGGGCCCGTCTCGCGGCGGCGCACACCATTCCGCGCGAGCTGCGAGCGATCAACGAGTACTCCGCGGATCCGGAGCAGGTTCGCACGATTGGTATAGCAGTCCTGTTGGTGTTAGGGGAAAAGACCGATCCGCAGCGCAGAGAGATGTTCGCGCAGATGACTGAATTGTTCAGCAATGCTCGTATAACGGTGCTGCCCGGACAACGCCACGCCGCACATCAAACGGCACCGAACCTTCTCGCCCAATCGATTCGCGATTTTTTGCTCGACAATTGAGAGGTACCAGAGCATGCCGTACGAAAAAATCAATGGAGTGAATCTGTATTACGAACGGACCGGCAGCGGCGAGCCGATCGTGTTCTCGCACGGCTCGTAGGGCGACCACAACAACTGGGCGAGGGTGGTGCCGCTGCTCAGCGAGTCATTCGAGGTCGTCACGTTCGACCGGCGCGGGCACAGCCAGAGCGAATCCGCGTCCACCCAGGGCAGCTTTGCAGAGGACGCGAATGATCTCGGCAGTCTGATCGACGCCCTGGGCCTGGCACCGGCGCACGTCGTCGGCACGTCCGGCGGTGCCATCATTGCGTTGCGCCTGGCGGCCAAACGCCCGGAGTTGTTTCGAACGCTGCTTGTCCACGAGCCACCGCTGTTGGGCCTGCTCGAGGGCCAGGCGGCTTTCAAACCGATGATCGATGAATTCCAGGAGCCCCTGCACGCTGTAGTGGAACTGCTACAGGCGGGTGATCATCAGGCGGCTGCGCGGTATTTCGTCGAACACGTTGCATTTGGCGCCGGCGCGTGGGACACCCTGCCACCGCCGGTGCGTGAGACGTTCATCCACAACGCGCCGACCTTTCTGGACGAGACTCGAGATCCCGACGGATTGACAAGTGATCTGCCATTCTTGTGCAGATTTGACCGGCCCACGCTGGTCACTGCTGGCACGGAGAGTCCGCCATTTTTCAAGCCAATTGTCGATTTAGTTGCGCACGCGCTGCCAATGAGCTCCGTTCATGTATACGCCGGCGCTGGTCACGCGCCGCACCTCAGCCATCCGGCAGCATACGTGGAAACCGTGCGCCAGTTTTGCTCAAAGGCCGAGTCCGCACAGGTGGTCCCGAGCACGTAGTTAGGCACACGCGAGGCGGGGAAGAACCCGACACAACCAATAATGCGTTGCGCTGTCGCCACCGAGGACGACCAGCGCCGTTTGGCAGAACCGTCGCTGGAGCCGCTGCGAACGACCAGTTCAAAGCGCCGCGTCGGTAGCTCCCTGCATCCGACGCTGCGCGGTGACCAACCACAGCCGCGGCTGCAACAAGCTACCCGCGGCAGGCGCGGCCAGGGCGCGACCGAATCGGGCCGCGGCATCGGCGGCGGGCAGGACCTGTACGTTGGCCCAGCCGCGCTCGCGCAGCACGAGCTCCGGATCATCGGTGCCGAATTGGAAGGGTGCACCTTGCGTCGATGGTGTCGCCTTGCGCAAGTGGGCCAGGTACGCGTTGCGGGCGGCCACCGAGTCGCGATCGACCATGTCGGCGGCCAGCTGTGAACCGGCGGCCGTCGAGGCGCTGACGGCATCGAGTAGTGCAAAAGCCTCGCCCGGCGCCATGTACGGCAGCAGGCCTTCGATGAGCCACGCCGTCGGCAACTCACGCCGCCATCCGGCGTCGGTCAATTCACCCGGCCAGGATTCGCCGGCGAGATCGACCGCGAGCGTGTTGCGTTCGCAGCGCGGGGATGCACCGATGTCTCGAAGTTCGGATGCTTTGGCCTCCAGCACAGACGGCTGATCCAGTTCCCAGAGCGTGACGCCCGGCGGCCAGTTCAGGCGGAATGCGCGACTGTCCAGACCGGCGCCGAGCATCACCACCTGGCGGATGCCACCGGTGCTCGTGACCGACATCAGCCAGTCATCGAAGATCCGAGTGCGCACCACGGTGAATGTCGAGAAACGCTGCTGCATCTCCTCGGGCATGGACCGCAACGCCGCCATTGCCGACGGGCCCGCCAGCGCTTCAGCAAACGGATCGCGGAACAGCGCATCGGGTAGCGACGTCTCGCGTGCACGAATGGCGGCTGTCGTTCGCGCCGTGCCAGCGACTTCGTTGTGCGTCACACTTGTGCCCGAACGGTAGCATCAGGGCGTTCCGCGCATGACCCAAACCGAGACCCTCGCGCGTGGCCGCGACGCCTATGAACGGCTGGCGTGGAAAACGGCGTACGCGCTGTTCGCAACAGCAGCGGCCGAAGAGCCGTTGGAGCCGACCGATCTGGTGCGAATGGCGACGGCCGCGGCGCTGAGTGGATTGGTTGAGGAGGCCTTCGAGCTCGACTCGCGCGCCTACCGGGAGTTTCTCAGTCGCGGCCAGCTGGCGAGCGCGGCCCGCAGCGCCTTCTGGTTGTGCATGCGCCATCGGGCGTTCGGCGACGCGGTCCGAGCCAACGGTTGGCTGTCGCGCGCGCGCCGTGCGCTCGAGGAGTGCGGCGAGGACTGCGTCGAGCAGGGTTATGTCATGTTGCCAGTGGCTCTAGAGGCTGCCGAACGCGGCGAGCTCACCCTGGCGCTAGAGACGTTCGAACGCGCCCGCGCCATTGGCCAGCGCTTCCAGGAGAAGGATCTGATCGCGGTGGCGCAGCTGGGTCTCGGCTCGTGCCGCCTCAGGTCAGGCTCACCCAACGAAGGTCTATCTCAGCTGGACGAAATCATGCTCGCAGTCGAGGGTCGCGAGGTTTCGCCGCTGGTCACCGGCATCCTGTATTGCTCCGTCATCGACGTCTGCCACGAGGTCTTCGACCTGCAACGCGCGCAGGCCTGGACGAACGCCTTGACCGACTGGTGTTCCGCCCAACCTGACCTGGTGCCGTTCCAGGGTGAGTGCCAGGTGCATCGCGCCCAGGTCTTGCAGTTGCATGGCGCCTGGCCGGCCGCGTTAGACGTCACCGAGAGCGTCACCCAACAACGCCTTCGCCGCTCCCCGGGCCCCGCGGTCGGGCTGGCCTGGTACCAGAAGGCGGAGCTGCATCGGCTGCAGGGGCAGTTCGACCAGGCCGAGGAGGCGTACCGCCAGTCAAGTCGCCTGGGACACGTGCCCGAGCCGGGGCTGGTTCTCCTGCGGTTAGCCCAGGGCCAGGTCGAAAGCGCTGTGGCTGGCGTATCACGCGCGCTGGATCAGGCGCGCGGACGAAATGAGCGGTCGCTGCTCTTGCCGGCGTATGTCGAGGTCATGCTCGCCGCGGGCGATGCAGCTTCGGCGCGCGCGGGCGCCGAGGAGTTGTCCGAGATTGCGGCTGAGGTCGGCACGCCCTTCTTGCGGGCGTGCGCGGAGCATGCGACTGGCGCGGTGCTCCTCACCCTGTCCACGACGATGTCCCAGGCAGCCGACCT
>CBJLVJ010000300.1:0-4825 GCA_966426465.1 uncultured bacterium
GCCGTGCATGGCATCTCGCTGCAGCCTCGACGGGTCCGGACGAGCGAGTCGCGTTGGAGCTCGAGCGCTCGGCCGACCGGGCGCAGGCACGCGGTGGAGCCGCCGCCGCGGCCGCGTTCCTGCAGCGCGCCGTTGCACTGAGCGAGGACCCTGGGCGGCGCGCCGATCGCGCACTCGCCGCGGCCCAGGCGAGCATCCTGGCCGGCGCGTTCGACGCAGCTCTCAGGCTGGAGTCCTTTGCGGAGGCTGGCCCGCTGGACGAGTTGCAGCGCGTCCGGTTGGACTTGCTGCGCGCTCAGCTGGCGTTCGCCTCGAGACGGGGTACCGAGGCAACACCACTCTTGTTGGCGGCGGCCCGACGCCTCGAACCACTGGATCTGTCGTTCGCGCGTGAGACATATCTCGACGCCTTCTCCGCGGCATTGTTTGGGGCCCGGCTGAGTGGGAGCGTTGGGGTGCGCGATGTTGCGGGGGCGGCGCGCGCCGCGCTGCGTCGATCAGACGACGAGCCCGCCGCGGCCGACCTGCTACTCGAGGCGCTGGTCGCCCTGACCGATGACTACGAAGTGGCGATCCCACTCTGCCGTGCGGCATTGCAAAAGCTCACTGGCGACAAACTGTCGCCCAGGGAGAGGCTGCGCTGGTTGTGGCAGGGGTGCGTTGTGGCCCTTGAAGCGTGGGACGACGAGAGCGCGTACTACCTGTCGCAGCACAGCGTGCAGATTGCTCGGGACACTGGCACGCTCAGCGAGCTGGCGCTCGCACTCAGCGCGCGGGCGCCAGTTCTCGTCTTTTGCGGCGACCTGGCCGCGGCTGCGTCGGCGGTCGCCGAAACACAATCGGTCGAGGAGGCGACGGGGATCAGCGCTGCGCCGTATGGTGCGTTGATCCTGGAGGCCTGGCGAGGTCAGCCACTGGAGGCACGCCGGCTCATCGAGATGACGATTCGCGCGGCCGGCTCTCGCGGTGAGGGCATTGGAATCGCCATCTGTGAGTACGCGCGCGCTGTCCTTTGTAATGGCCTGGGTCAATACGACGAGGCGCTCGTCGCCGCCCAATCCGCAAGCGAATATCGAGAAGTCGTCGCCGAGAACTGGGGCCTGAGCGAGCTGGTCGAGCCCGCCATGCGAATGGGAAGGACCGACCTGGCAATGGACGCCTTCAATCGACTGGCAAAAAAGGCGCGTGCGACTGGAACCCACTGGGCGCGCGGGATTGAGGCCCGTTCTCGAGCCCTGCTGAGCGCAGGCGGTCGCGCCGAGAACGGCTTCCGCGAGGCCATCGACCATCTTGGCCGAACGCGAGTGCGCGCCGAGCTCGCCCGCACCCGTCTGCTCTATGGCGAGTGGCTGCGTCGCGAGAATCGCCATGTCGACGCGCGCGTGGAGCTCCGGGCTGCCCACGACCTGCTCACGTCTATCGGTGCCGATGCGTTCGCCGAGCGTGCACGTAAGGAGCTCCTCGCGACCGGCGAGCAGGTGCGCGCACGAACCATCGACAAGCGCGACGATCTGACGGCGCAGGAGGGGCTGATCGCGCGGCTGGTCCGTCAGGGGCTGTCGAACCCGGAGATTGGTGCGCGGCTCTTGCTGAGCCCGCAGACGGTGGAGTGGCACCTGAGCAACATATTCGCCAAGCTCGGGATCCGCTCGCGCGGGGCGCTGGCGACTGCGCTGTCCAGCGCCGAGTCCACGCCAGTTCGGACCTGAACCGTCTCTACGCGGTCGGGTACGCCATCTGCTTGAGTGGCAAGCTCACAGGACCGGCTGTCGGAGCCGTGGATGAGCGACAACCTGACAGGCCTATCTGGAGCACGTGTCCGAGGCGCCAGAACGCGCACCAGGAGCAGACGAAGTACCAAGACTGAACGCACCGATGGCCTCCACCGTCGATCGCGGTGTAACTGATGGGGCCAGTCAGGAAGCTTGGCGCTGGAGTCCGCTGGGCAATGTCGAAGCCTGGTCGTGGGCCGTCGGTCTGTCGGACCTGTGTCCGCTCGACCAAGACCTGGACAGGCGGATGTTCGTCCACCAGGGCCGCGAGGACCTGGCTGACGTGGACCTGGACGTCCACGCATGAGAGCTGCCGTGCGCTTCGGCAAGGATCGATGAGCACCGATCATTTCTTCGGCTGACGGCAAGTCTTAGTCGGTGGAGGCTCAAGCCTCACGAGCCGCCAGATGGAGAGCATCGATGTCCACGTCCGTACACGCCGAGACAACTCGCACTCACACACCGCCGCTTGACCAGAAGATCGCCGTCATCTTTGGTGCGAGTGGCGCAGGCGGAGCGGCCGTAGCCAGAGAGTTCGCGGCTCAAGGGGCCACGGTGTTCCTCTCCGGTCGCACCCTGCCCACCTCGAGCACCTGGTATCCGCGATTCAAAATACTGGTGGCGTGGCCCAGGCCGCCGAAGTGAACGCGCTCAACGAACCGGAGGTCAACGCCTACCTCGACCGAATTGCGCGCGAAGCCGGAAGCATCGACCTCGTCTTGAACCTGATGGGTCCCAAGCCACAGGAGTTCAGTAACGGGAGAAGCACGCTCGATCTGCCGCTCGAGCACTTCGTGTTGCCCTGACCACTCTGGTCCCCTCCCAATTCACCACGTCGCGCGCCGCCGCACGACACATGGTCCAGCAGCACTCGGGAGTCATCCTGTTCATCACGGCGCTTCCGGCGCGAGGCATGCCGAACGTAAGTGCCATCGGGTCGGCTTCTGGCGCCATGGAATCACTCGCGAGATGTCTGGCCGTGGACCTCGGTCCGGCCGGCGTCAGAGTGGTTGGCATTCGATCGGGAGCGATGATCGAGACCGAGACGATCCAGCGGTCGCTCGAGAATGCCGCACGCCACCTGTCAGTCCCGAAGGAGCAGCTTGTATCGAGGCTCGAGCAAGCGACTCTGCTGAAGCGAAGCCCGACCGCGGCCGACACGGCGCGGCTGGCCGCCTTTCTCGTCTCTGATGGGGCGCGAGCCATCACCGGCGCAATTGTGAATGCTTCTAGCGGAAGCATCATCGATTGACCGCGAAGACAATGGAGACTCTCGCGCCCCGGGCGGCTTCGCCTACACGGGCGGCGGGTGGAAATGCCTGATTCGAGCAAGTGGGAGCGAGCTCACTCTGATTAACTCGGGAAACGAACGCTCACCTGATTGCCGCCGGGTGATGAACGTGACCATGAGGCTGGGAGGTCGCTGTAGCATGTCATGTCCAGCCGTCCTGAACCACTCCATACGTTAGTGGAGTACAGTCCCGTCGTGGCGCCCCAGACGGAACGGCCAGGCGCCGGTGCTGAGGCAGCCAAACTTTCGGCTGCCCGAGCCGGCGATCACGATGCGTTTCGCGTGCTGACGGACCAGTACACCCGCGAACTCCACGTGCACTGCTACAGACTCCTGGGTTCGTTTCATGACGCGGAGGATGCGGTGCAGGAGATGCTGCTTCGGGCATGGCGCCATCTCGCCAGTTTTGAAGGTCGGAGCTCGTTTCGAGCGTGGCTGTACCGCATCGCCACGAACGTCTCGTTGTCCCAGCGGCATCGCGCGCGGCTGGAACTGCCGTCAGTGCCGCAAGCGATCGTCGAGGCGCTGGCTGGAGGGACGGAGCCTGCGATCAATCTGACGCCCTATCCGGGCATTCTGCTCGACGAGCTCGCGGCGAGATCCGGGGATCCTGCGGCAGAGGCGGAGCTCCGGGAGAGCGTCCAACTGGCATTTCTCGCCGCGGTGCAACTCCTGCCACCCCGCCAACGGGCCGTGCTCATTCTGCGCGATGTGGTCGGCTTCCCGACGGAAGCGGTGGCGCAGATGCTCGACTCCACAGCGGCAAGCGTCAACAGTGCGCTCAACCGCGCCCGATCGACCCTCGAGCACCAACGCCTGGCCGGACGGCTGCACACGGATCGAATCACGCCGTCTGACGAGGTCGCCCAGACACTCGTGCGTCGGTACGGCGAGGCCTGGCAAACCATGGACATCGGCAAACTTGTCGAGTTGTTCAAGCAGGACGTGGTTTTGACGATGCCGCCACTGCCACTTCGGGTCACCGGACGAGCCGATGCAATCAACTTCTTGAGAACACTTCCACTCGCCAGAAGCGACCGGGTTCGTCTCATCTTGACGCGGGCCAACCGCCAGCCGGCTCTGGCGGTGTACCTGCGAGACAAAGATGGACATATGTACCACGCCTGGGGTATCTGGGTGCTGACGGTGGACGGTGACGCGATCGCCGAAGTCACCGCATTTGTTGATCCAGCCCTCGTTCCGAAGTTCGGACTGCCCACGGAACTCGATGGCGATTGGGGCGCGCCAGGCGCGTAGCTGGGCCACCCTCACGCAGTCCTACAGTGCCTCCATGGTGCAAAAACTGGCGCCCCGCGATGCCGCAAGGTCCGCCGAGGGCATCGAGACGTCTGACCGTAACGGGCGACGCATCCAGCTCCGCTCGTCGCTTGTGGCGTGCGGAGCGGCGTGGAACGCGACCACCACTGGCGGCGATCGAGACCAAGCTGTCGAAACGGGGGCCACTGGGCGGGGGGTGAGCTGGTCCAGTCCACCCGCGATGGGCGGCGCATCGTGGCGACCACCGAGGTCCGTGCCAACTCGTGTCGCTGAACAACCGGTAGCCGCCAGTCCAGGCGAGACGGCTTCTAGCCCGGCGAGGGGATAGCTCCGATCTGATGCAGCAGTGTCAGCACGTCGAGGTAGTGGCGTACGGACTTCACCTTGTTACCCTGGCTAGTCGACGCGAGTGCAGCCAGTACCCGGATTTGCTTGCCGCTGGCTGGGATAGCGCCACCTGGGCTGTCCAGGGGCCCACTATGCG
>CBJLVJ010000301.1:0-4811 GCA_966426465.1 uncultured bacterium
GGCGGCTGGCTGGTGGGCATCGGCGCGCTGGCCATTCCGGGCGTCGGCCCGTTCCTCGCCGCGGGTGCCTTCGCCACCGCGCTGGGCGGGGCGGCGATCGGCGCCGGCGTGGGCGCTATTGCCGGTGCGCTGGTCGGCATGGGTGTGCCCAAGGAAGAAGCGGAGTATTACGAGGGCGAAGTCAAGAGCGGCCGAACCCTGGTGACCGTGCGCGCCGACGGTCGCTACGACGAAGCGCAACGCATCCTCCGCCAGCACGGCGCCTACGACATCGAGTCGCGCGACGCGTCGGCGACACCGGCCGTCCGCGGTGTGGTTGGCGGCCAGCCGACGAGCGTCGCTGCAACACGCGAGCGAGCGGCCGATACCGAGGAGACCCGCTCGGTCAGCACTGGTCAGGAAGGCGAGCGCACCGTCCAGCTGCGCGAGGAAGAGCTGCAGGCGCGCAAGCAGCCCGTCGAGACCGGCCAGGTCACGCTCGGGAAGGACGTGGTCGAAGAACACAAGACCGTCGACGTACCGGTCACGCGCGAGGAGGTCTACGTCGAGCGACGCGCGGTGGACCGGCCGGCGGACCGACCGATCGACTCCGCGGCCGAGCAGACCATCGAAGTGCCGGTGCGCGAAGAACAGGTCGAAGTCGAGAAGCGCCCCGTCGTGTACGAGGAGGTGGGGGTCAACAAACAGCAGGTGGTCGAGAGCCAGCAGGTCTCGGACACCGTCCGGCGCGAGGAGCTCCGCGTCGACAAAGAGGGTGAGGTGGCGCTCGGCGGCGACGCGGCCGGCGCCACCGCCGGGATGCGCGGCGACGGTAGTTGGGAGCAGGCCATGCCCAGCTATCGCCAACGTTGGCAGCAACGGTTCGGCTCGAGCGGTGGGCGGTGGGAGGACTACGAGCCCGGCTACCGCTACGGCCATGAGCTGCACAGCCGACCGGAGTACCGCGGACGGAGCTGGACCGAGGTCGAGCCGCAGCTCCAGCGGGACTGGACGCAGCGCAATCCCTCCACGCCGTGGGATCGTGTACGCGAGAGCGTGCGCGACACCTGGGAGAACGCGACCAGCTAAAGGGACGAGACGAAGCGATGCCCACTCCAGGAGACGAGGAAACGATCGTTGGCACCTTCGCCGACGAGCATCAGGCTGACCTGGCCGCCGACGCGGCACGCAAGGCCGGCTTCCACGTCGAGCGACGCTCCGGCGGAATCGTCGCCGTAGCCACCGGTCAGCGCCGCCAGGAAGCCGACGAGATTCACGGCATCCTGGCGGCCTACGGTGCGCGCGAGCACAGCCGACCAACGACGCAAAGCGAGACGCGTTCGGCCGAGCCCAGCAGCCACGTGCAGCGAGTGCGCGCCGAGCAAGGTGCACAGGTAGAGCTGGTCGAAGAGCAGCTGCGTGCTCGTACACGACCCGTGCAGACCGGGGAGGTCACCATCCGCAAGGAGGTCGTCTCCGAAACCCGCACGATCGAGGTACCCGTCCGGCGCGAGGAGCTGGTGATCGAGCGGCATCCGGTCGAGCGCCAGCCGATCGACAGCGGGGCCCGGCAAGCTGATCCGCTGGTGGAGCAGCTGCTCGACCGATTACGCCACATGCAATCAGGTGAGACGCTTCGGATTCCGATCATCGAAGAGGAGGTTGTCGTCCACAAGCGCCCGGTGGTGGTCGAAGAGATCACACTCGGCAAGCGCACGATCGAGGACACACAACAGGTCTCCGACACGATCAGGCGCGAGCAGGCTCGGATGGAAGAGCACGGCCAGGTCCGCGTCCATCCAGAGACGCACTGACACGCAGATGAGGAAGAGGTAAGCACATGGCGAAGTCAGCGAAGCACGAGCACCCGGGTGGTGACGTGCCGCACCGGCACAGCGAAGGCGACGAGCTCGGCACCCACGCGACCGGGGAGGACACCAGCCGGTCGGTCAGCACTGGCCAGGAAGCCGAGCGCACCGTCCAGTTGCGCGAGGAGGAGCTGCAGGCGCGCAAGCAGCCCGTCGAGAAGGGTCGAGTGCAAATCGGCAAGGACGTCGTCGAGGAGCAAAAGACGCTGGAGGTGCCGGTCACGCGCGAAGAAGTCACTGTCGAACGGCGCCCCGTCAGCCGCGAGCCATCGGACACCCCGGTCGGCGAGGGTGGCGAGGACATCCGCGTCCCGGTGCGCGAGGAGCGGGTCTCGGTAGAGAAGCGACCGGTGGTGACCGAGGAGGTCAGCGTCGGCAAGCAGAAGGTGCAAGAGACGCAGCAAGTGTCGGGCACGGTGCGCCGGGAAGAAGCCCGCATCGAAGGGACGGGCGACGTCAACGTGGAGCGGCGGGACTGAGGCACGCACCGTTCCACCCCGCAGCAACGGCTGCGTGAGAGGCCCGGTACTGCCGGGCTCTCACCAGCCAGCGCCCAGTGGCCCGCGAGCCTGTCGGCACAGTGGTGGGCGAACGTGACGACCCGTGGCAAGAGGACGGAGTGCTGGTAATGCCCGTCGACGGCGGGTTCGCACCCAACCGGGGAGGAGCCGCACGCCGACGAGCACGCGGAGGGCGGACGCCTGGAGCACCTGGTCCGCAAGGTTCTGGAATGACGCTGCCCGAATCGTTCTCGCCCGACCGTCCGTTCCCTGGCGCCCATTTGCAGGTACCCGGCGCCCATTCGCTGTCCGCGCCGGTGGTGGAGAACACGCGGATGATCCCGACCGCACCCGCGTGCATGAACGGCGACCGACAACGGTGACCTGTATGCGCCTGTAGGCGCTTCGAAAGGAAGGGGCTCAATGCGCGAGAAACTAGAAGCCTTCAAACGCTCCAGAGCAGGGCAGTTCGTCCAGAAGATTCAGGACGACCGCGCCCCCAACCTCGCGGTCTTGCTCGCCTGGGGGACGCTCAACACGCTCTTGCCGCTGACCCTCGGCATGCTGGCGATCGCCGGCTTCGTTCTGCGCGATCCTGAGCGGTTGAATCAGCTCACCAACGTCGTCTTCAGCGCGCTGCCGTCGGAGGCGGCGCAGACGCTGCAGGGCATCCTGACCAGCACCCGCCAGAGCGCCGGCACGGCGGGCGTTATCAGCCTGCTGCTGCTGCTGCTCACGGGCACTAACTTCTTCGCCAACATGCAAATGGTCTTCAACATGGCCTACCACGTCGAAGACCGCAACATGATCCTGCAGCGGGTCATCTCGCTCGTCATGCTCGTCATCGCCACCGCCCTCCTGCTGGTCTCGACCACCGCCTATGGGCTTGGCAACCTGATCGGCTCGCTGCCCATCGCCATCCCGGTTGGACCGGTTCTGGGTCGCCTGATTGGCTGGGTCATCTCGATCGTCAGCGCAATCCTGATGTTCCTGCTGCTGTACAAGATCCTGCCCAACAAACCGCAGGGCTGGAAACAAACGCTGCCCGGGGCATTGATGGCAGCCGTGCTGTTCTTTGTCATCTTGCAGCTGTTCCCGCTGTATACAACGCTGTTCCCGCCCAACCAGGCCTACGCGGCTTTCGGCGTCTTCCTGGTGCTGATGTTCTGGCTGTATTTGCTCGGCCTGGTGCTGGTAGCCGGAGCCGAGCTCAACGCCTTCCTCGAAGAGCCCGGTCGAGCCACGGCCCTGGCGGCGAGCAAGGCACGGGCGGAGAAGGGGCAGGCGCAGGTGCAGCAGACAGGCGGCACGGTCGAAGCAGAGGCGACGGGCACCGCCTGGGCAGGTGGCGAGGAGACGGCCGGCGCCGGCGAGCAAAGACCCGGGCCATTCGGCCGGCGGCCAGCAAGGGCCGGGGCAGACCAGCCAGGCCAACCGGAAGCGGTCGGTGCCCAGCCTGGGGGCGGCAGCTCAATCCCGGGCAAGCTCATCGGTTTCGCTGGCCTGGCGGTCGCAGCGGTGCTGTTGCGCGGTCAGCTCTCTGCAGCAGGGTCCCAATCCACGCATCGATGAGCGGAACGGCCGGCTCATCGGAACCGCCTCACCCGGAGGTCAGACACCTGGCCTCCGGCCTCGGCCAGATTGACTGAAGGAGCAGTCGCGCGCCGCGCACCCGCCACGACAATCTAGCGACCGGCTTTCCCGAGTAACGGGGCCATTGACGGACGGAGCAGGTCCAGTTTGGCGCGATCGAGCGTGCCCCGATCGTCCACCAGCAACCCGCCGATCCAGGCATCGGGATTCCACACCCAGTAGGTGTAGCTGAACTCGCCCTGCTCGAGGAAACTGATCAGGCTGCGTTGCCAGACGCCTTCGGCGTCTGCCCCGATCGAGCGGCCGCCGAATTCGCCGATCAGGACGGGCGCGATCGCCTGCTCCTGTAGGTATGCCCAGCGGCTGCGCCAGACGGCGCTCAGATTGGCGGGGAAGTCCGCGGCCTGCAGCCAGGATTGCCCGGACTCCTCCGGCCCGTAGTCGTGGGCCGAGTAGACCAGCCACTCCGGCCGCGACAGGCGCACCGGAGCCTCGGCCGCGCCGCTGAGGTTGCCACCCCACCAGTACGTGTCGGCACCAACGTGCTGGACACCCTCGACGATGATCAGCCAGTCCGGATTGACCTCCAGAATCGCGTTGCCCGCGCGCTCCGCGGCGAGCCGCCAGTCTGTGGCAAGGTTATCGTCGCCCCAGGTCGCCGCGCCGTGTGGTTCGTTGCTGAGGTCCGCGCCGATGACAGCCGCGTTGGCACGATAGCGCCGCGCCAACATCAGCCAGTCCTCGATCCAGCGCTCCTCCGGATACTTCGCGGTGTACCACAGCTCGGTCTGGCCATCGGCCGTGGGACGGTGCCGATCCAGGATGACGCGGAGTCCACGCCGACCTGCGCCGTTGACAACGTAATCCAGGA
>CBJLVJ010000302.1:0-4804 GCA_966426465.1 uncultured bacterium
ACCGCGACGCCCATGAACAGCTTCTTGACGGGTACTTCCATCTTCTTGTCGCTGAGCGTGCGCGGGATGGCAGGCACGGCCAGGATCTCGTCGGGCACGTGGCGCGGTGAGAACTGCGCACGGATGGTCGCGTTGATGTTCCGCTTCAGGTCGTCGTCGAGTTGCGCGCCTTCAGCGAGGACCACGAACAGAGGCATGTAGTAGCCGCCATTCGGCAATTCGAGACCGATCACCAGGCTATCGCGCACCTCGGGCAGGCGCTCGACGGCGCTGTAAATCTCAGCCGTTCCGATACGAATACCCATGCGGTTGAGAGTTGAGTCGGAGCGTCCTTCGATGATGGCGCTGCCGCGTGAGGTGATGCGGATCCAGTCGCCGTGTCGCCACACGCCCGGATACATGTCGAAGTAGCTCGCGCGGTAACGGCTGAAGTCCGGATCGTTCCACAGAAACACGGGCATCGACGGCATTGGCTGGGTCACCACGAGCTCACCGGTCTGGTCGATGACCGGCTGGCCGTTTTCGTCGAACGCCTCGACGCTGGCGCCGAGCGCGCGGCACTGCAGCTCACCGGCGTGGACGGGCAGCAGCGGGCAACCAACGACGAACGCGCTGACCACGTCGGTGCCGCCGCTCACCGAGGCGAGCCACAGGTCATTCTTGACCGCGTCGTACGCCCACGCGAAGCCTTCGGAGGGCAGTGGCGAGCCGGTTGAGCCGATGCACGTCAGCGAGCTGAGGTCGAATTTCTCACGTGGCCGGAGATCATTCTTGAGGCAGCTCATGATGTACGCGGCGCTGGTGCCGAACAGCGCGATACGGGCCTGCTCGGTCAACCGCCACAGCGCATCGAGGTCCGGGTAGGCCGGATTGCCATCGAACAGGACGGGCGTGGCGCCAACCAGCAGACTGCCCATGACGAAGTTCCACATCATCCAGCCGGTCGAGGTGTACCAGAACAGCCGCTCGCCCTCGCGCATGTTGGAGTGCAGGGCGATGACTTTGATCTGCTCGAGCACGACGCCGCCGTGGCCGTGGACCAGCGCCTTGGGCAAGCCGGTCGTGCCCGACGAGTACAGCACCCACAGTGGGTGATCGAACGGGAGCGGCTCGAACGTGAGCCGAGCCTGTCGGTCGGCGATGACGTCGCTCCAGGCGGTCGCGCCGTTCGGGAGCTCGCTGGTGCCTTCTGGCAGGTAGGGCACGATGACGGTATGGGTCAGTGTCGGTAAACGCTCCTGGAGCTGTCGGACGGTCGATAGTCGGGCGAATGGCTTGCCGCCATAGGTGTAGCCGTCGACGGCGAACAGCACCTTCGGCTCGATCTGGGCAAAACGGTCGAGCACGGCGTCGGCGCCGAAATCGGGCGAGCAGCTTGACCAGATCGCGCCCAGGCTTGCGGCGGCCAGGAAAGCCACGGCGGTCTCGGGGATGTTCGGCATGTAGGCCACGACGCGGTCGCCAGGCTTGACGCCCATTGACCTGAGCGTGGCGGCCACGGAGGCGACCTGGGCTTCCAGCTCGGCCCACGACAGCTCGGACAACGGACGCGTCTCTGACTGGTACACCAGGGCTGGCCGCTCGGTCGAGGCGTGGCGAAAGACGTTTTCGGCGTAGTTGATGCGCGCGCCTTCGAACCAGCGCGCGCCGGGCATCGATCTCTCGGCCAGGACACGCTCGGCCGGGCGCTGGAAGGCGACGCCGAAGAAGTCGACGATCGAGCTCCAGAACGCGTCGAGGTCGGTCACCGACCACTGCCACAGGTCGGCGTAGGTATCGAAACGGCGGCCGTGGCGCTCGGCGAGCCAGCGCATGTACTGGGCGATGACGCTGCGCTCCTGGAAGGCTGGCGAGGGTTCCCACAGCAGCGCGCCTTCAGAAATGGCTGTTGCGCTCACGTCCTACCTCCGGGCGGAAGTGTAGCAACGCGCGTCCGCGCAGGGGCGATTGGGGACGCAGGCGATGACGGGTGCGCCAGGGGAGGGGTACAAAGGCAAGCGCCGTATGGGCACGATCCGCAAGATTCCGATGGGAGCCGCATGAGCATCAAGGGCAAGGCGTACATCGTCGGGGCGTTCGAGCACCCAGATCGCGTGATTCCGGACCGCTCGGTTGCGCAGATTCATGCCGAGAACACGGTGGGCGTGCTGGCGGACGCGGGGCTGCGGCTGTCGGACATCGACGGGCTGTTCGTGGTCGGCGGTGGCGGCATGCTGCCGATCGTCATGGCCGATTATCTCGGCTTGAACAACCTGGGCTACCTCGACGGAACCGCGGTGGGCGGCTCTTCGCCCGTGTACCATATCGGGCACGCCGCAGCGGCGATCGCCGAAGGCAAGTGCAGCGTCGCCCTGGTCACACTGGCGAATCGGCCACGCAGCGAACAGGGCCCGCGCACCATCAGCACCAGTCCCGATGCCGCCTTCGAGATGGTCTACGGGACGAGCACGCTGGGCATGTACGCGCTCGCGGCGCAGCGCCATATGTACGAGTTCGGCACGACCAGCGAGCAGCTGGCGTGGGTCAAAGTGGCGGCCTCGGAGCACGCCCAGTACAACCCGCACGCCTTACTGCGCAAGCCCGTGACGGTGGAAGACGTGCTCGGCTCACCGATGCTGAGCGATCCCCTGCATCGGCTCGATTGCTGCGTTGTGACGGATGGTGGTGGGGCCGTCATTGTGGCCAGTGCAGAGGTAGCGCGCCAGGTGAACCGTCCCAGGGTCAAGATCATGGGCCACGGCGAGGCGCCCAAGCACCTCGACAACGGGCGGATCGACCTGACCTATACCGGCGCGCGCTGGTCGGGGCCGCGCGCGTTCTCGGAGGCTGGCGTATCGCCAGGCGACATTGACTACGCCTCCATCTACGATTCGTTCACGATCACGGTGGTGGAGACGCTGGAGGACCTGGGTTTTTGCGACAAGGGCAAGGGTGGCGAGTTCGTCGCCGATGGAGGTTTGCGCGCCCGCGGCGGACGTCTGCCGGTCAACACCGATGGGGGAGGCCTGTGCAACAACCACCCTGGCATGGGCGGCATGATGAAGGTGCTGGAGGGCGTGCGGCAGGTGCGCGGCGAGGCGCATCCGGAGGTCCAGGTAGCCGATTGTGAGCTGGCGCTGGTGCACGGCACCGGAGGCTCACTGGGCACGCGCATGGCAAGCGCCACGCTGATTCTGGGAGTGGAGGACGCCTGATGGCTGTTACCGAGCGTGTGCTGCCGGCGCCGGCACCGTACGTGCTGCCGGAGGTCAAGCCGTTCTGGGACGCCACCGCCCAGGGGCGGCTGGTGCTGCCGCGGTGTGTGGAGTGCGAAACGATCATCTGGTATCCACGACCATTCTGTCCTGCTTGTGGCTCGTTGAAGGTTGCCTGGGTTGACGCAACGGGCCGCGGAACGGTGTACAGCTTTACCGTCAACCGGCGCGGCCAGGCGGACCTGCCGGCGTATCGCGACGCCGGCGTCTACGTGCTGGCCTACGTCGAGCTGGAGGAAGGGCCGCGGGTAATGACCAACATCGTCGATTGCTCACCCGATGAGGTGAAGATTGGCCAGCGGGTGGAGGTCGTCTTCCACGACACGGGGCAAGGCAGCGCCCTGCCCCGTTTCCGACCAACCGGTTAGGTCAGCCGACCGCGCGGAAGTCGACCTGCACGTCGGGGGTCGCAACTGCGACCGTACCGTAGAGCGGTCATCTGCGTTTGAAGCGCTCGACCAGGTCCTGGGCCTGGTCCTCGGACACGCCGCCGAGCTCGAAGTGGATGCGCACCGAGTTGAACAGATTGACGTCGGGACGGACGGGGGCGCTCGGGTCCTGGGTCGCTTCGATCGCGGCGCTCACCGATGCGAGCGGCACGTTCTGCTGTCTGGCGAGCACCTGGATCAGCTCGACGCCGCACGCGGCGACGCCGGACAGGAACATCTCGGCAGGTGTGATGGCCTCGCCCGGGCATCCGTTCTGGACCGGTCCGTCCACGATCAGGTGCTGATCGCGCGCGCTGATCAACACACGACCGAAGGTATCTGTGGAGCGGCCGCGCGTCTGATAACGGCGTATGTCTGGCTGGGTCACGGCGGCTTCATTGTGTCACGCCCGGTCCTCGAAGCGTGTCCGCTGGTGCGCCCGAAGTACGGATCCTTCGCAGGCTCAGGATGACATGCACCGTTTGATGGGCCCTGAAGCGCCCGGCCGGTGTACGTTGAATTTGATGACGTCGAGCGGCACGGATCGAGCGACTGACCTGGCGGCGCTGTTCGAGCCGCGCTCGGTGGCGCTGGTCGGCGCCTCGGCCGATCCGCGCTCGATCAGCGCACGGCCTCTGCGGCTGTTGCGCGAGCACGGCTTCGGTGGGCCGGTCTATCCCGTCAACCCGAGGTACACCGAGCTCAATGGACAGCGGGTGTACCCGTCTATGGAGTCCCTCCCACATCCGGTTGACCTGGCCATCGTGGTGGTGCCGGCGGCGGTGGTCGAGCGGGTGCTCGAGGACTGCGCCGCCGCGGGTGTTCGTTGTGCGCTGGTCATTACCTCGGGCTTCGCCGAGAGTGGGCCAGCCGGTCAGCCCCTGCAGCAACGAATCTCCGACCTCGTAGCGCGGACGGGCATCCGCGTCTGTGGTCCGAACTCGGAAGGCATCTACAAGCCCTCGAGCGGCCTGTGCGCCACATTCAGTCCGGCGGTGGACCCCGAGCATGGCTTCGAGCCAGGTGGCAAGGGTGGTCCGATCGCGATTGTTTCGCAGAGTGGAGGTCTGGCTTTCGCGCTGCTGAATCACGCCGAGGATCGCGGCCTGGCGATCCATTCGG